>DATJMJ010000097.1:0-39938 GCA_035508795.1 Acidimicrobiales bacterium | reverse complement strand
GCTCGACCAACGGTGGGATGACCTGGAGCCCGCAAGCGCTACCTTTGGCTCGGCAGCAGGGTTCTCTTTACACTGTGTCCTGTTCGTCGCCCTCCGTTTGTGCGGTTGGAGGCGCGCTGGAAGAAACCGGCGGCTACTTGGTTGTCGATTTCACGTCTGACGGCGGGCAGGAGTGGAGGTCCGGCACCCTGTCGCCGAACGAGACGCGAGGCTCGGTGAGCGGTACTTCTTGCGTCGCGGCGACGTCGACATGCTTCGCCGTCGGGCAGGCTGAAGGCACCGACCCGCCGCAGGTATGGGAGACCAATGAGGGCGCGACCTGGCGGACCGCCGGGTGGCAGTACGGTGGCGGGCCTGCCCGCCTTGGGATCTTGCGGGCCGTGGACTGTCCCACGGTCAGCCGCTGCTACGCTGTCGGCCAGGCTTCGAACGGGATCTCCGCCGTTGTTTACTCCACGGCCAACGGCGGTCAAAAATGGCAACCGACTTCGCTGCCTTCCTCGGCAGGTGAACTCGACAGCGTTTCGTGCCCCGAGCCGACGCTGTGCGCGGCCGTCGGGACCAGCCGGACGGGCACGGCCGTCGTCCTCACCACTGCCGATGGGGAACTCTGGAGCTCGCCATGAGCAGCGCCGGGCGCGAGACCAAGCCTGAAGGCCCGGCCGGCGCGATGACCCGGCGTGCCTTCGTGGCCATGCTGGGGGCAGCTGCGGCCGGGTCAGGACCGGCCGCACGTTTGGTCGACAGGGTCATGCCTGCATCGCCAGGGAGGGCTGGCAGCACTGGTCCGGGCATCCCCGCCGACTGGTTGGTGGACGCGCCCTTGGAGGGCATCTACCGGACGGACTGGAATTACGGAGGGTCGAGCGCGGTCAACTCGACGAGCTTGGTCGGCGTCCTCGGAGAAACGGCGGTGCTGGTCCGGTCGATCTTCACCGATAACTACGACGCAATGTCGTTCACGGGCCATTACGGCGACGACGCATTGGTGGGCAAGCTGGCCTTCGGGGCGGCCGGCAGCGAGGATGCATTCAGCGCCAGCGCCAAACTCGGTGCCGACAGCCTCTCTCTCAGCTGCCCGCCCGGGGGCTCGGTCAAATCCGGTTTGGCGCTGACCGGCAGCATGGCCGGTGAGAAGTTCTCGGCGACGCTGGGCGGGCCAGGGACAAAGGTGAGCGGTGATGAAGTGACGATTTTCGAGGGGAACCTCGGGGAGGCATCTTTCGCAGTGTCGCTGCTGGCTTCTGCGGGCTACGCACTCCCAACGTCGTTGAGCGCGAAGGTCATGCTGGGCAGAGCATCTGTCACCTCGTCCATCCGGCCCGCGCCAGGACCGTCACCGTTCCTCGGTTCTGTCTCCGGCTCGCTGTCGGGGCCGCGAGTGCTGATGATCGCCGGTCTTGCATGGTGGACGGGGTTCATGGACGCCGCCACCGAGGGTTTCGGCCCTTGAACTCTCGCCTAGCTAACCAGCCACATTGAAACCCTCCCCCGTCAGGGCGACAAAGGCGTCTTCGAGGGAGATCCGTTCGGGCACGAGCAGGCGTACGGCGATACCGGCCCGGACGAGCTCCCGGCAGCAGTCCTCGGGCCTGACGCCGTCCAGGACACCAACGACCTGTTGGCCTTCGAGGGAGATGCCCGACATGCCGAGGCTCTCGAGGACCCCGGCAGCGCGCTGGGGGTCGTCAACTTCGACTCGCAGTTTCGGGACCGCGCTGGCCCCGAGTTGCTCGATGGGGCCCTGCATGAGCAACTTCCCGCGGTGCATCACGCCCACATGCGAGCAGACCTGCTCGATCTCGGAAAGCAAATGGGAGGAAAGGAAGATCGTGGTGCCCTCCGAGCCGAGCTGGCGCACCAGGTGGCGTATTTCGCGCGTCCCTTGAGGGTCCATGCCATTGGTCGGCTCGTCGAGGATGAGCAGCTCGCGCGGGCGCAGCAAGGCCCAAGCAAGGCCAAGTCTCTGGCGCATGCCGAGCGAATAAGTTCGGTACTTCTTGCCGGCTGCTGCGGTGAGCCCGACTCGCTCGAGAGCCTCGGAGATGCGCGATTTTCGGCTGGCGGAGAGCCGTTTCCAACCCGGTCCCAATGCGTCGAAACGTGCCAGGTTGGCGCGACCGGTGAGCCAGGGGTAAAACGCCGGCCCCTCGACAAGGGCTCCCACGCGCGGCAGAGCTGACATCGCTGCCCCGGGCATCGCCTGACCGAGGAGGTCCCAGGTGCCCGAGTCGGGGTTGATGAGGCCCAACAGTGCCCTGATCGTGGTCGTTTTCCCCGAGCCGTTCGGGCCGAGGAAACCGTAGGTACTCCCGGCCGGCACCGCCAGGTCGACGCCGTCAACGGCGCGGAGCCGGCCAAAACATTTGGTCAGCCCGTGCGTTTCGATCGCGAGGCTCGAGTCAGCGGTCGACGTACCAGGCCCCGGTCGAGTCAGCTCAGGCGTTGGGACCGGAGGAGGCCGCTGATTCCAGGACGCTCGGGGTCACGAAGCCGGCATAAAAGCTGCCGTTTTGCAGCACCAGCACGTTGAGGAGGCTCGTGCCGAGCAAGCGAGCCGGTTGGCCCGAGACCTGCACGGCTGAGGTCAAGCCTAAGAAGGCAGGGTTTTGCAGAGCGTTTACCAGCCCCTGGTCGGTCCCGGTCACAAAGCTGCCCCAGCCGGTCCCCTCGGCCCGGAGGCCGTTACCGGCGCCGAGCAGGCGATGGGCAGAGAGGTCTCGAAGGCGGCTCTTCGGGTCACCGGAGAACTGGTGAGTGACCACCTGGGAGCCTGGCGGGGGGCTGAAAGTTAGCTCGCTTGCGGGAGGCTGCCCTATGTTGAGCGTGCCAGTGAAACCAAGCTCGATGGCCGGTGCTGACTGGCCTGTCGCATATACGGCGACCCGGAGGGGCACTCCGAGCAGCGAGCCGCCCGATCCAACGTCCACCTCGATGTAGTCAACCGTCGTCCCCGGCGAGGACTTGGGGGCGAAGAGGAGCTGGTAAGCCGGTTGTCCCGCGACGTACAGGGGCGTGCCGGCCGTTACAGATGTCGTCGGGCCGAGGTGCGCCAAGAGGCGGGAGGCGAACTGCTGCGGGGTCAGCTCCGGAGGCGCCGGCTGCGCCGTAGTGCCTTCGGATGCTGCAGCACGGCCTTCGAAGACCACGTGCGTCACCTTGGAGCCCGTACTGTCCCAGAGCCACAACTCGTTGCCGTTCCGGACGAGGTCGACCTCCTGGTCGTCCGACGGGCTGAACGCGATGTGCTCGGCCGCCGCTCCACCGAGCCAGAGGTCGAATTGGTAACTGCCGGAAAGGAAGTTCAACAAGTCGGTACCGGTCGCGCTCTCTTGGCTCTCCGGGCCTTCGCCGTTGGGGCCGCCACTGCTGCCACTGCTGCTTCCAGCGCCCCCTTGCCCGAGCTCGCTTTCCACAGTCGACAGGTCCGAGAGGCCAAGGTCAGCCGTCCAGGTCAATGTCCCCCAAAGCGACGGGACGCGCGCCTGGGCCATGTCGGCGATCAATTGGGCCGGGGTCGCGCTCGGGAGAGACGGAGGCGCCGACGCACCGCCCAAGGCGGGGACCAAAGCGGTCCCGCCTATAACGGCTATGACTGCGGCAGGGACCGTATAGCGCCCCCGCCTCCAGCGAAGGTGTTGCACGCAGTCAGGCTACCCCGGCCGGGGAAATGGCCGGCGGGCAGGTCGCCGGGCCCTGCCGGGACTCGCGGGCTGCGGGCTGGGGGCTGCGAACGGCAGCCTCGCTGGGAGCTGGGTGCAGCGGACTTCGAACGGCAGCCTCGCTGGGGCCTGCGGACTGGCGAAGCGGGCTTCATCGTCGTTCGAGCACGAGCGGGGCGAGCCCGACCTCGTCGCGCACACGAGCGTGGAACTCCCTCACCTGCTCCAGGGAGGGCTGCGCAGTAGGTGACCCGTCTTCGATCACGGGCACCTGGAGAGCACGTGCCCCCGGTCCAGGGGCCCCCGGTGACGTCGTGACGATGTCGGCCCAGGTGAGAGCCTTGACCTGGGGAGGCGCCAACCTGGCCCTCCAAGCCCATTTCCGCCCACCGAAGGACTCTTTGCCGGCAGAACGCTTGGCAACCGGCCGCAACGGCGCCGCCGCCGGGGTGCCCGGCTCACCGATGGCGACGAGCTTGTAAACAAGGCCGGCCGTGGGCGCCCCCATCCCGGTTACGACGTTGACCCCGGCGCCGTAGACGTCGACCGGGGCGGCGGCAAGGGCTGCTACAGCTCGCGCGTCCAGGTCGCCGGTGACCACGACCTTGGCGGACCCGGCGCCGAGCCCGTCGAGGAGAGCACGAGCTTTTACCGCCTCCTCGGCGAGGTCGCCCGAGTCGACCCGCACGCCGCCGAGGCGCGGCCCGGCAACCTCCACGGCGGCCCTGACCGCACGTCCTGTGTCATAGGTGTCGACAAGGAGGGTCGTGCCGGGCCCGAAGGCGTCGACCTGTGCCGCGAAAGCTTCCCTTTCCCCTATTTCTTCGCCTATTTCTTCGCCGGGGTGTACACCATCGGCGCCACCATGGTCCTCGCCATGGGCCCCGAAGGACATCACGAACGCGTGCGACGCGGTGCCCGCGGTCGGGATGCCGTAACGCCGGCCAGCCTCGAGGTTGGACGTGCTGGCGAAGCCCGCCAGGTACGCGGCGCGGGCCGCTGCCACCGCCGCGACCGGGTGCACGCTCCGGCCGCCCATTTCGATCACGGGGCGGCCGGCGGCGGCAAGAGTGACCAGGCTCGCCGCGCTCGCTACGGCCGAGTCGAAGTTGAGCGTGCTCAGCACCAGCGTCTCGAGCAGCACCGTCTCGGCGAACGTGCCCTTCAGGGTCAGGACAGGGGACCCCGCCGTGTACAGCTCTCCCTCCCTGTAGGAGTCGATGGACCCGGTGAAACGGTAACCGGAGAGCCATTCGAGCGTCCCCTTGCCGACGATGTTGTTGTCGTCGAGCCATGAGAGCTCGGCCGGCCCAAATTGAAAGCGGCCGATCGCGTCGACGAGGCGGCCGAGGCCGGCGAACACCGCCCACGGGCGCCCTTCGGGGATGCGCCGTGAGAAAACCTCGAACACTGCCAGGCTCTCGGCGTGACCGCTCCGCAGGGCCGCTTCGAGCATCGTGAGCTCGTAACGGTCGGTCAGCAAGGCGGTGGTCCCAGCCGTTGGTCCCATCACGGTCCCCACCTCAGCCCCCACCTCAGCCCCCACCTCAGCCCCCACCTTTGGCCCCACCGCCGGCCCCAGCACACGACCCACGGCACGCCCCACTCCGGGGCCGAAGGCGTCCCCATCGAGTGCTCAGCGTCGCGCCGCCTGCCGGTTGCGCCGGCCGAGCAGGAGGTCCGCCTCAGCGGTTCGCCGTTCGACCGGGCCATGGTGGGCGCGCTCGTCGTGGAGGGCTTGTGGTTCCATCCCGCGGCTCGGGTCAAGAGGCGGGAGCTCGCCGATCGCCCACCCGAGGAGGAGATCAGCAAGCTGCGGGTTGCGGGCGAGGACGGGGCCATGGAGATAAGTCCCCCACACTCGACCCGTCACGGCTCCCTCGACGGTGCGGTCCTTGTTCCCGACACCGACCACGACCTCGCCAACCGGCTTCGTGCCCGGCAAGAGCTCGGTGACGGCCTGATGGTTCTCGAAGCCCGTGAGAGGCTGCGTGAGCCCCGCGTCCTGCCATTGCGCCGCCGGCTGTACGAGCACCTCGCCAACCGCCCGGGCCTGTTCGTTTGCCGACGTGGTGCACCCGAGCAGCCCGATCCCGGGGACGGCCTTGCCGGCCGGGCCGGGGAAGCTCTCCCCGAGGATCTGGAGGCCGGCGCAGACCGCCAGGACGACGGCGCCCGCGCTGGTGGCGCGGTGGAGGACCTTGCTCTCGGCGAGCTTGGAGGCTGCCAGTGCCTGAGGGAGGTCCTCGCCCCCGCCGATGACGTAGAGCTCGCAACTTTCCGGGACTGGCTCGGAGGAAGTCACCGAGACGACTCCGGCGTCGATACCCCGCCAGAGGAGGCGCCTGGCGAGCACTGCCGCATTGCCCCCGTCTCCGTAGGTCCCGAGCAGGTCGGGGTAGATGAGAGCGATCGATACGCTCACTCGCCGCCGCCCGCGTCGCCCGGGTCATAGCTGCTGCCCGCAATGCCGGTGCCACCAGTGATCCCGCTGATGCCGGTGAGGTCGGCGATGCGGGTGCCAGTCTTGCGGCCAGCGCCCCGCCGCCGGAGCGCCATCGTCCTGCGCCGGAGGGCGAGGAGCTGGTGGAAGGCCGTGTAGTTGGCCACGACGTCCACGTGCCCCCGGCTCCCCGTCGTGCCTCGAGCTGCCAGACCTTCCCCCCATTCGATTGCCCGAGCGAGATCCGGTTCGACGACGTGGTCGACCTCCGCGTAATGGAGGCGCACGCCGAGGTCGAGGCGGCGCTCCCCTGTCGCCACTACCTGCCTACCCGCAAGCCGCTCGAACGGGACGTCCCACAACCACGACGGGTCGTGGCCATCCGCTGTGCGGGCATTGATGGCAATCACGACCGGCGAGGGAGGTGGTGAGAGCATCTCGAAAACCTCAGCCCACCCCGCCGGGTTTTTTGCAAGCAGAAGCTTCGCCATTGCATTGGTGCGCCTGGCAGGCACGGTCGCGTAGCGTCCGGCGACTTCGTGGACGCCTCCCATAGCCAAAAGCGATGCGGCAACGGCCTCGGGGGTGTGCCCCAGAGCAAGGACCGTCGCGAGCGCCGTCGCCCCATTGGCCTGGTTGCAGCGGCCGGGAAGCCCGAGACTGAGCTCGTAAGTCACACCCCCGGCGCTGAGGACGGTGGTTACGGGTACGGCAATGCCGGTGGGAAACCAGAAGTCCGGGTGGGGGCGCGAGAAGCCGCATTGGCCGCACCTCCAGCCGCCACCACCACGGTCACCACGGTCACCACGGTCACCACGGTCACCACCGTCACCACCGTCACCACCGTCACCACGGTCACCACGGTCAAAGAGGACCGGGCCTGCGCAGCTGGGGCACCCGGTTGCGTCGTTGGTCCAGGTGAGGCCTGCGCCAACCCAGGTGACCTGGCTGGCCGAGCCCGCCGCCCAGGCAACCAACGGGTCATCCGCGTTTGCCACCACCACAGCACCGGACGGCAGTGCTCTACAGGCCTCGCGCCAGCGTTGTGCAACGTGACGCACTTCGTTGTTGCGATCGAGCTGGTCGCGGCTCAGGTTGAGCAGGACCACCGCGACGGGCCTCACTTTTGCCGCTACCTCGGGCAACCAGGCCTCGTCGACCTCGAGGACCGCAACCGGGGTCGGGCTGCGGCGAGGGGCGGCAAGCACGGCGGCGATGCCCGTCGGGAGGTTGGCGCCCGTCAGGTTGGTGACGACGGGGCTACGAGTGGCAGCGCCCAGTGCCGTCGCGAGCAGCTTCGTCGTCGTCGTCTTGCCGTTGGTCCCCGAAACGAGGACCACCCGGAGCCCGCTCGAGAACACCTCGAGAGCGCGGGGCTCGAGCGCCAGTACCGCGTGGCCGCCGATAACCGACCCGTCGCCCCTCCCGAGGGCTCGAGAGAGCCCCGCGACTGCTGCCCCTGTCATCCCCACGAGCCGGGCTCTCAGCAAGTGCGCACCGGGCAGGCCGGTCTTGCTCGCTCGGCCCGCGCCGCTCGCGGCGGCCGCGGCGGTCGCGGTGGGTGCGGTAGGTGCGGTGTGTCCGGTCCCGGCGCGAGCGCCGGCGCCGTCGTGCCCTGTGCCTTGTCCGCTGGCTGCGCCCGGGTGGGTTTCCGTGGCCGACATCGTAGGGCCCGGTCCCGGTGCTTGAGGTCACAATGGGCGGGAGTTTGGGACCGAAGCCCTCATGCTCTCATGGCCGCATAGCCGAGTCGGTGTCGGCAAGGGCCAGCTCCTCGGGGCCGAGCTCGTGCTCGACGAGGTAGGCGGCTTGCCCTACGTGCCACAACGCCACCCCTCTCGGGAGCTGGGATAGCACCGACTGTTCGGTGCGGGAGAGCCCGAGCAGCTCTCCCGCCTTCTCGGCCTCCCCGGGCGCCTGAGCGAACATGACCCTCGTCTCGGCGTCAGCGAGTAGCCCCTCGGCCAGCTTCTGCTGCTCCGAGCCCTCGTACCCGGCGGCACGCAGGTCCGAGAGACGGTGCACGACGGCGACATTGGCGACGCCAAAAGCCCGGGACAGCTTGAAGGCCGCCTGGAGCCAGCGCGCCGTAGGCAGGTGGCTGAGGACCGCCCAGGCCTCGTCGAGGACCACGATCCGTTTGGCTGCCGGGCCGGCCACCAAGGTGCTCTGGAGCCACGACAGCGCGCATACCATGAGCAGCCCGAGGGCGGGCGACGAATAGAGCCGCGACAGGTCCAGGACGACGAGGGAGGCGCCGCCGGCCCCGGCCCCGGGACCGGTCCCGGTCGAGGTCTCGCCGTCGAACATCCCGGCCAGGTCACCGTGTACGAGGCGCCTGAGCTCGAGCGCCACCTGGCGGCCGTCCTGGCGCAAGCCCTCCAGGTCGGTGCCAAGCTCCCTCGCCTCGCTGGCTTCGGGGTGGAGGAGCGCCTCTGCCACCGCCGGCAGGGTGGGCACTTCGACCGTCCGCTCGACTTGCGAGAGCGCCACGTCCGCGGCCGCCCTCTCCTGAGGGAGCAGTGGGCGCCCGAGAGAGGTGGAGAGCAGGGTGCCGAGCAACTCGGCACGGCGCTGGCGGGCCGGTACGTCCCCGCCCCCGGCGAGATTTTCCCGCCCTTCGGGCGGTTCCTGCCCCGCTGCCCCGCCCTGCATTGCTGCCCCCGCTGCCCCCGCTGCCCCCGCTGCCCCGCCCTGCATCGTTGCCCCTGCGGGCGCTGTTGCCCCGGCGGGGGTTGTTGCCCCGGCGGGCGCTGCCTGACGTGCCTGGACCGGGCGGCCAATGTCCAAAGGGTTGAGCCGCAGGCCGAGGCCGGGGCCGAGCCGCAAAGGGACCGCCCCGCAGGCGCGGGCGAGGCCCGAGTACTCACCTTTGGGGTCGAGCACCCAACATTCGCGGCCGAAGCAGATCTGGCGCCAGATGAAGCTCTTTACGAAGGCGGACTTCCCCCGGCCGATCTGCCCGAACACGATCATGTTGGGGCTCGTCAGCTTGCCTGCCGAGTAGCAGTCCCAGGGGTCGAAGCAAAAGAGCCCACCGGAAGCCTCCCGCCCGATGTAGCAGCCAAGCGTCCCGAGGCTTTCGGGGACGACGAACGGGAAAAGCGCACGTAGCTCCACGGTTGTCCCGCGGTGCGCAGGCGGGAGGTGAAACGACCTCAAGCGGGTGCCTCCTTGAGCGCAGGTAAACGAGGGTGCAGGCACGCAAAGGGGCGGCGCACTAACGGGTGGTACGGGAACAGGCGACAGCCCGCCAGGCGCGCGAAGGGCGGGTGGGGATAATGAGCATCCACAACGATTAACGGCTTGCAAGGACCGGGTTTGCGAAAAAATCGCGGCGCCTGGGCGCTCCGGCTGGTGGGCCGCCCTCGACGGGCGCCAGACTTGCCTCGTGAGACAAATGGGCCGTCCGGTGCCGTCCGTAGGGGGCACCATATGCCGGCATTAGCAGGCCGGCGCACGAAGTTCCTCGTCCTGCTGCTCTGGGTTGTCATCCTGGCGGCGGCCGGCTCGCTCGCGGGCAAGTTGATGGGGGCGGAGAAAAATACAGCCAGTTCCTTCCTCCCGGGGTCGGCCGAGTCGGTCAAGGTGCTGAACGCCGAAAGTGCCTTCCGCTCGGCAAACACTCTCGTAGCCGTGGTCGTCTTCCAGCAACTGCCCCACCTGACCGTGCAGGAGCGCGCAAAGATCGCGTCGGACACGGCTGCGTTCAGGGAGGTCGCCCCGCTCGGGGGCCAGGTGACGGGCCCGTTGTTTGCGAGCGACGGGGAGGCGGCCGAGGTGTCGGTGCCCTACAACCTCGGCACCAACGCGTGGTCGAGGGCGCCCGGCACGGTCAGCAAGATCGAGCGGATCGCCGACGGCCCTGCAGGGCTGTCGGTCTACGTGACCGGCCCGCTCGGTAATGCAGCCGATTCCAACAACGCTTTCAAGGGGATCGACGGGACACTGCTTTACGCGGCATTAGCCGTTGTCATCGGGATATTGCTCATCACGTACCGAAGCCCAGTCCTGTGGCTCCTGCCGGTCATTTCGGCCGGTGTCGCGCTTGCCACTGCCGAGGGGATCATCTACCTGCTGGCGACGCACGCCGGCCTGGTTGTGAACGCCGAGAGCGCCGGCATCCTGACCGTGCTGGTCTTCGGCGCCGGGACTGACTACGCGCTCCTCCTCGTGGCTCGCTACCGCGAAGAACTACGCCGCCACGAGGATCGCCACGAAGCCATGGCGATGGCCCTTCGCCGCGCCCGGGCGGCGATTATCGCCAGCGGCAGCACGGTTATCGCGGGCATGCTCTGCCTGCTGGCCGCGGTGACAAACTCCACACGCGGGCTCGGGCCAGTAGCCGCGATCGGTGTCCTTATCGCCGTCGCCTCGATGCTCACGCTCCTCCCGGCACTCCTGGTGACATTCGGGCGGTGGGTTTTTTGGCCCGCAAAGCCAGATGTCGGGTCCCACGAACCGACGTCGACAGGCATCTGGGCGCGCGTCGGCAACGGCGTCAGCCGTCACCCGAGGCGTGTTTGGGCCGGGACGACCCTCGGGCTCGTGGTCCTTGCGATGGGGACATTCGGCCTCCACGCCAACGGTCTCACCGAAAAGCAGTCCTTCCGCGGGACACCGGGGTCCGTCGTCGGTGAGGAGGTCCTCTCGCAGCACTTCCCCGCAGGCGCAGGAAGCCCGCTCGTCGTCATGGCGAACCTGAGCAAACAAGGCGAGGTCGAAGCTGCCATGGACCGCACGCCCGGCCTCGTCGGGGTATCGCAACTGGCAGTCGTGGGCGGCAGGGTTTTCTTGCAGGGCACGCTCACGGCTTCCCCGACGAGCGAAGCTGGCTACGCTACGGTCGAACGCGTCCGTTCCGAGGTCCACCCGATCCCGGGGGCCGATGCAAAGGTGGGCGGCGACACGGCCGTCAACCTCGATGTCGAAAACGCTGCTCGCCACGACCGGATAGTCGTCATACCGATCATCCTCGTCGTCGTGTTCGGGATACTGGCGTTGCTGCTGCGAGCCCTCCTTGCGCCACTTTTGCTAGTAGTTACAGTCGGTTTGTCGTTTGCGGCTGCCATGGGTGTGAGCGCTCTCGTTTTCGACTACGTTTTCGGCGTACCGGCGGAGGACAGTGCGTTCCCGTTGTTCGTGTTCGTTTTTCTCGTCGCGCTCGGCATCGACTACAACATCTTCCTCATGACGCGCGTGCGGGAGGAGACGGCGACAAGCGGCACCCGGGCAGGCGCACTGAAAGGCCTGGCGACAACGGGCGGAGTCATAACTTCTGCCGGCTTCGTGCTGGCGGGCACGTTTGCCGTCCTCGGGACGTTACCGGTCACCGAGTTCGCCGAGATCGGCTTCGCAGTTGCCTTCGGCGTACTGCTCGATACGCTCGTCGTGCGCTCCATCCTCGTGACTGCGCTCAACCTCGACATAGGCGACGGTATCTGGTGGCCATGGGGCCCTCCTCGTCCCGGGCCCGCCGAAGGTCGAGCCGGGCGGGCTGGACCAGGGGCGTTGGCCGGCGAGTGAGGCACCGGGACCTGGCGGCAAGCGGCCCTCGCACCCGCCGAAGGCACCGAGGCGGCGAAATGCGCTTAGATGCCGCCGCCGAAGGGCAACGCCCAGGTGAGTGCCTGACGCTGCTGGCCGAACAGGAGGCGCAAGTAAAGCTTGGAAGCTGCCGCAGCGCGCTCCAGCTCGGCGCACGACCTGTCCAGCTCCTCCAAACTGCCGCCCGACACCGCGACATACCCGGCGAAACAAAACGAGCCCCGGCCATCGGCAAGCAACTCCTCCCTTCCCTCGAGCGCCTCGGCTCTGCGGCGCTGCCGGGCCGTCTCGAGGAAGCCCCCCTGAGCCCGCAAATGGGCGTCGGCAGCTTGGGCAGTGCGAGCTGACTCGGCGTCGCGGGCCGCTCGCTCCGGCGGCACGGGTGCCAAGACGACCGAAAAGCAGCGCCTACCCTTGCCGATCAGCAGCGGGCTGAGAAAATCGGGTCCGACGTGGTGCCTCGGCCACTCGGCCACCCAGTAGGTCCTGTACCAGAAACCGTCGGCATGGAACGCGTCCCAACGTTCTTCGATGGCAAGCGGCCAAGGGTGCGCGCGCGGGCTGCGGTCGAGGCCTGGCACCAAGAAATTGCCCAAGGCGGCGCTCAAACCGTCCCCGTCCAGTACCCCGTCGCAGCTGAACCCGGCATTGTGAAGTTGCGTGCGGAACGCCTCGACCTCGTTGAGCAGTACCTTCGCGCCGTGATCGTCAAGTCGCCTGCGCCGTGGCGCGCAGCGGGTCACGACGACGACAAAAGTGTCGTGGCGCCAGGCGCGTTCCCCGGCACTTTCAACCAGTTCGTGATGGTTTGCATAGCCCGGGCTGGCGGGGTCACCGGCTTTTGAAAGGTGGGCGGCCAGTGCTCGAGAACCGTCTTGGTGGGCACGCTGGCACCATTGGAGGCGGACGAGAGAATTGCGCGACGCGCACACCGACTCGAGCGCGCCGGCCCAAGATGCGAGCTTCCTTTGTTTTTCGGATGCGTCCAGGAGGTAAAACGGAGACCCTCGCACCCTGAGCACGGCAGCCGCTGTCCCCGCCCGGGTGTCGAGCAGCGCCCCGACCGCCCCGTGGCCCGGCGTCGGCCCGACCTGGTCGACCCAGGTCCGGGGGGCGAACGCTTTCAAGGGGAACCTGGAGCGTTGGGGCGCTGCGCCCGCTCCGGGGGCCGTGAGCGGTCCGACAGAAAGAGGAGGCCGGTCGGCCGCACGGAACGGCCTCAGGACAGATCTTTTTGGCCGGCCCGCAAAAGTTGCGCAAACTACTGCCCAATGGAGAGGGGCCCTCCCCGCCACCGGCCGGCACAGCGCGCCCCCGGCGGCGAGGACGGCTACCCCACCGGCGAGGCCGGCGGCGCCCCGGCACGCGTGCACCACCAAAACAGCCACCACCAGGGCAACGGCGAGGACCGCCAGCTCGCCAAAGCCGAGGCCCAACAACAAACCGCGGCGGGCAAGTGGCTCGAAGCGGTAAGCGGCGCTGTCGCCCGTCCCGTCATCAGCTTTCATGGCTGTCACCTTTCATTGGGGAACCTCGCCGGCCCGAGAGGATGATCGGCCGATGAGGCGGCCCCACTTGCGGCGGCGCCCATCTGGCTGACCACCTGGCGCGCGACACTTGGAGCCAGTTCTGGCTCGGCTGGCTGGGATTGGCTTGCCTTATCCCTTGCCGATCTGACGTGCCCGAAGGCCCGCTGGACATTGCGCTCAGCGATCGAGAGCGGTTGGCGCGCCAAGCCTTGAAGATGAGATATCGCAGAGACTTCGATCACGGGCACCAATTTAAGCAACGCCATCGGCGAAAACGCTGCCATCAAAAGGATCGCTGACCCGGTTACAAAAGAGCTTGCGCTCGCCGACGAGCTTGTCAGGGCGTTATCCCCGAGGCACAGCGCCCCGACAATTATCGGCTTTGCCAGGAGCAGCGCCACCAGCAACTGGACAAGCCTTTTCGCCAGATAGGTCGTCGAGGGCCAGACCAGGGCGGCGAAAGCTAGAGGCATGAAGAAGATGGCCAGCTCGATGGCCGCCGAGCGAAGCGCAAGCTCGAGCCAAATAGCAACGCCGCCCGCAAGGACGACCAGGCTGAACAGAGCGCCCACCGGGCCGGCGGCGCCGCTGTTCGCCCCGAGCGCGACAGCTGTTACGAAGTCCGAGCCGAGGTGGGGCGCTGTGTTTTTTTGGATAAGGGTGGACAGGACGTTGGTGAGCTGCAGCCCGGACAACCCCGCGTTGGCGGCGGCAAATCCTCCGATCATCGATAAGGGCAACCCGACGGCCCAGGCTCTTGCCAGCCGCCTCATGTCCTGGTGAAAAATAGCACTGATAGTTGCTGCAAAAAGAAGCGGCGCCATGACGAGGACCTCGACGGGGTACATCTCGTGCGCGACGGTCCCGAACCAGCCGTTGCCCTTTGCCGGGGTCACCGCCGTCGCTTCCGCCAAGGCGCTCATGACGTCTTTTACGAGTGCCTCCGTGAGGCTCATTTCCCAGGTGAGCAAGACCTTTAATAGCTCGTTGGCCGCGCTGGCCGTGATGCTGGTGGGGAGGATGGGTAGCCCGAGGATCGCCATCGCTCAGTGAAGTGTGACGCCCTGATTGAAGAAAAAGCCAATGATCTTTTGCGCCCCTCCGATCAGGAGCGCCGCAATGCCGGACACGATGACACCTTTCCGGCCATTGAAGGACTGCTGGTAATTGTGGGAGAAATGGCCGAAAGCCCACATCACCCCTCCAATGATCACACCGAGGACGGCTGCGATGAGAGCCCAGTGGCCGACCCCGCTGGCCAAGCTGGAGAGAGTGTTGCCGCCAGGCAAGACCGAGGCCCCACCGGGGTTGATGTCCCAATCGGTCGGGTCGGGCCCCGTGTTCCCAGTGGTAGCAGGCGTCGAAGCCGCGGCAATCAATGAAGCTGCAAGTGGCAAGTGCAAGTGAGAGTGGAAGTGCATTTGGCGCCTCCTTCGTATCGCGATTGCTGGAGGACGCGGGCGCCTTCTGATTGGAGCGCGCACGCCGAGCTGGGGCTGGCTAGTGAGCCTGCGAGCGTTGCCGGGTGCCCTGTGGCCGGTACTGGACTTTCCAAGTATTTCAGAGTTTCTATATGATTTCAAGTCATGTTAGTGATCAACCGTGCATCTGCTGGCGGAGTGGCGTACTGGAAACGTTCCGCCGTCGAGAGCGTGTGGCTCGGCCAAGGGGCGGCGCGCCTCGGATTGTCGGGCGAAGTTGGCTCCGATGAGCTGAGGGACGCCTTGCGCGGCCGTTCCCCGGGAGGAGGGCCACTGACGGAGCGTCCGGCGTTGCGGCGACGGCATGGGTGGGACCTCGTCTTCGCCGCACCGAAGTCGCTGTCGATGCTGGCGCTCGGCGAGGGTGGGGGCGGGAGAGCCCTGGCGGCCTGCTTCCAGCTGGCTGTCACCGACGCCGTCACGGTCCTGGAGGAAAAGGCGGCCTGGTTGCGGCGCTCGAGCAAACATGTCCAAGCAGACGGCGTCGTGGCGGGCGCTTTCCAGCACATCCACAGTGCCGCCGGCCAGCCCCACCTCCACTCCCACGTCGTGCTCGCGAACCTCGGTTATGGCTCCGTTGGGGGTAGCGGGTTTTGGGGTTGCCTCGACGGCAACGAGATCTGGAGGTGGAGGGAAGGCCTCGGCCCGGTCTTCCAACTTGCTCTCCGGCACCGTCTCACGGGGGCCGGGTTCGGTTTCACCTGGGAACTCGGGCCGGGAGGGCTCGGCGAGATCGCCGGCGTCCCGAGGGCCGAGCGGGCTGTAGCCAGTTCACGCTCACTGGCAGCGAGAGCAAATGCCCGCCGCTTCGGGGCGGTGTCGGCTGGGGCAGCGAAGGTGGGCCAAGGGGTGACCGCGAACCGGGGCGGCTCTGGCGGGCCCGGTAAGGACGAGGTGCCTGCGGGACCGGGGCCGGGGCCTGTGCCGGCCCCAGGGCCCGGGCTGGGGACGGGGCCCGGGCTGGGGACGGGGACGGGCGGCGTCGGCGGCGCTGCCGGCACCCCGCCGGGCGGCGTCTGGGACGCTGTCGCCGGCGCGGTTGGCAGCGGGCCCGGGACCGTCGGGCAACCTTCACCCCCTCCGCGGGCGCACCTCATCGAGGCGTCGCTTGCCCGGAGAGGCTCGAGCTTCGCCGAACCCGACGTCCTGAGGGCGCTCGCCGAGAGCTGCCCGCAAGGCATGTCCCGCAAGGAGGCGCTCGATTTCGTTCGCGAGTGGTGCGCAAGTAGCGACCCTGAGCCCGCTCGGCGGCCGGCGAGCCGGGGGTGGCCGGCGGAGAGCGAGCCTGAACCGCCCAGGCAGCCGGTGGCGCTCCAGCGCGGACGTGGGCGCGGGGGCGGGCGGTGGGTGAGCCGTCTCGCGGACGACCTCGACCGGAAGGTTCTGAGCACGGCTGCGGAGGCCCGCTTCGCTCGATCGGCGCAGGTCCACCCGGCGGTCGCCGAGGGGGAACTCGCCCAACTCGGGTTCCATGCCCAGGAGCGAGAGATCGCTACGCGCCTCGCCACCGACGGCCACGGGATCTCAGTGCTGCCGTGGGGGCCATGGCTCGCTCAAGCGGCGTGCGCCGACGCCGCCCGCGCTGCCTGGCAGGCAGGTGGCATCTCAGTACGGGCCCTGAGCCCGAACGAGCGTTCGGCTGCCCGGTGGCGGGCATTGACCTCCCTACGACCGGCTCCGGTCCCGGCACCGATGAGCTTCGGCGCGCCCGGGCGCCGGGTGCTCGTTGTCGACTCGGCCGACCACCTGAGCCCGGCCGCCCTGGCGAGCCTGGTGGACGAGGCGGTCTCCTCACGCACCAAGCTCCTGCTCGTACCGGGCGGATGTGCGCCGGGGCGCGGGCCGAGCATGTCGCGTGCCCTCGACGAGCTGGTCGCGACTCTCGCCCCGGGCCAGCTCGGCGACTACGTCTTGCGCCAGTGGCCGGAGCGACCGGGCGTGGGTATCTCGGGGGTAGCGGTCCAGGGCACCCTGGCCGGCGGGGATGCAATCGCGCACGTGCTCGCCTCCTACGGCGCCGGCCGCGCTCAGGTCGACGAGGCTCTCGTCAAACCTGGCGGAGCTGCGGTCAGAGGCGTCCCCATGATGGTCGCCCTTGGCGCTCCAGAAGCCCAAGCCCTCAACGCAGCCGCCCACCGCCTCGAGATGTCGGCTCGGCCCGGCGCCCAGGAGGTGGTTCTCGGCCAACGCGCTTATTTCGTCGGCGAGAGCGTGATGGCGCTCCGCCGCCTGGGCGTGGCTCGCGCGGGCACCAGGGGGACCGTCGTCGGGGCTGAGCCGGGCTGCATCACAGTGCAATGGGAGCCCTCAGAACCATCGGGCCGCAAGGTCCCCTCGGGTGCCTCGCTGGGAGGAGCTGGGACAGAGCTTGGGGGAAGGAGAGGGGTACCAGAGGGGACGCCCGTCGACGTAGCTGGGCAGCTGAGGACGAAAGTGCGGGGAAAGGATGCGGCCGCACTGGGGTATGCCTATGCAACGACCGTTCCGTACCTTCCGCGCCTTTTCCCCGGCCCATTGCCGGGCGTGCAGCCTGGCTCGCAACAACCGGGCTCAGAGCTGGGATCGTGGCCCCGGACAGCGGTGGGCTCACAGCATGGGCTGCGCCCGGGGCCCGAGACAGCCGGGGCGAGCCGGGACAGGCAGCCTTGGAGCGGAACGAGCAGCGCCGGCGAAGGTTCCTTGGTCGTGCTCGGCGACCCTTACATGCTCGGCACCCAATTCGGACAGGTAAGGCAGGCTTGGGTGACGCTGGCCGGCCCCGGCAGACCCGCCTTCGGCCCAGCGGGAGAAGGAGCGCGGCGTAAAAGCGCAATTGCCGAGCTTGCCGCAAGTTGGCCGGACGCGGCGCTACTCGACCTGGCCGGCCCGCGCCCGATCGAGCGAGCCGCTCGGGCGAGGTGGGAGGAGGTGGTGGCGAAGCTCGCCCTCGAACGGGAGCTTCCCGCTCTGGCTCTCACAGGGCTCGGGGCCAATGCGGCAAGGCCCAGGCAGAGGACTGCGCCGGCATTGCGATTGGGGCTGTAATCAGCTTGATCAGCGCGAAGATTGGCGAAATGGGTTTGCCGTCGAAGCGCGCGCTACGTCGACTTTGGCGGCCGTTCCGGATAATCGTCGGCTTCGCGCTGCTAGGGGTCGCGGCCTGGGTTGTGGACGGCAAATCGAGCGAGCTGTCGGGAGCGGGAGCGTTCCTGTCGCAGCCGCGTTGGCTGTTCCTCGCGTTCGCAGCTGTGGCCGAGTTCCTTTCCTACCTTGGGTCCGCGTTCCTCCAGAGGTCACTTCTGCGTGCCGGCGACGTCCGGGCCAGCGCCCCGAGGATGACTGTTATCGCATTCGCCAGCAACACCATCCAATCTGCGCTCCCGGTTGGCGCCGCTTTTGCCGGCCTTTTCCTGTTCGGCCAATACCAGTTACTCGGCGCCGACGAAGTACTAGCCGGCTGGGTCGTGATCGGGTCGGCGGGGGTGCTGTTTGCAACGCTCGCAGCCATCGCCGGCGTAAGCCTCGCATTGTCGGCCAGCACCGGGAGCACCTTCGACCTCGTGTACGCCATCCTTGGCGTACTTTTTCTCGCGCTGGTCGTAGCTGGGCTCTGGGCCAAGAGGCGCGTCGCCTACCGGTACGCGATAGCGGCTGCAACCTCGCTCGAAAAGCGGCTCCACCGTCCCGCCGGCCAACTTCGAGACCCGCTGGCAAGAAACCTCGAGCGCATCCAGACGGTCGCCCCGAGCTCGAAGGAATGGCTCGTGGTGCTCGCGTGGGGGTCGTCGATTTGGCTGACGGACTGTACGTGCTTCATGTTCTCCTTGCTGGCAGTCGGCGCACCGGTGCCATGGCAGGGGCTGCTCCTCGCCTACTGCGGCGGCCAACTCGCGGTCAACCTGCCGATAACCCCTGGAGGCCTCGGCGTAGTCGAGGGCACGCTGACGATAGCGCTCATAGCGTTTGACCCAAGCTCGGCCGACAAGGCGGCAACAGTCGCGGCAGTACTCCTTTACAGGCTGCTAAGTTTCTGGGCGCCGCTGCCTATCGGCGCGATCTGTTACGCCGGCCTCCTGCGCGCACGCCGCCGCCTTACCCAGCGGGCCGAAGAAAACGGGCTACAAGCCACCGCTGCAGCCGGCTCACCCGGAGCGAGCGTGGTGGCTGGGGGAACGGGCCCGGCGACCCCGGCGGTTTCGCTCTCCACCGAGGCCAGCTTGGCCGCAAGTTACCAGGATGCTCCCCCCGACGGCAGGGCCGGGGACCGGCAGTCGAGCTCAGAGGAAAAACGTAGCGAGGAACGGGTGAAGGAAGCGTAACCATGAAGATGAACCTGCCAAATAGGGCCAGGGGGGCCAGGGGGACCGGGTGGTCCGGGGGGCTCGGGGCGTTGGGCAGCCTGGTGCACCGGGCCGGGATCGGGGCGACGCGTGGGGACAGGCGTGGGGACGAGCGTGGGGACGAGCGTGGGGGCAAGGCTGGGCACGAGCTTGGAGACCTGGATGTAGTGCATGGTCGCGGTGGCGCGAACGCGCGACCGAGCCATCCCGGGAGGCTCGAAGGGCTCCCCAAGCGCAGAGCGAAAGCCGTGGCTTGCGTTTTGCTGTTATGCGGCCTTGGGCTCGGGCTCCCCGCGTGCAGCCACACAGGGCTTCCAGGTGTCGGGCTTCCCGTCGGTTTGAAAAACTGCTTCGAGGACCTGCCCCTCGCCGAAGGCGCGCTCAATGCCCCCAAAGCGAACTACGTGTTCCGGGGCGTGAAGTTAGTGACCCCGAAGGTCATGGCCGAGCTTGTCCGGAGGCGCTTCCCTAAAAACCCTTCAGCTAGCTACAAACCACCGCGTTCGGGTTCGCAAGTATGTGCATTCGCCTTTACCGGCGACTTCCCCGCGGGGCAGGTGGCGGAGGCGCCTCAGGACGTGTCAGGCAAGGCCGCGGTCGTGCTGACTACCACCGACAGGCAACTGTTGTTCAGCTTTGTCCTGTCGAAGTTGCCCGAGACGTTTAGCCGGGCCTTCACACACCCCTGACGCAAAACCTGGGCGAAGAAGACCTGAGCGCGGGCCGAGGGGCCGAGGGGCCGAGGGGCAGCGCTGGCTCGGCGACGCCGGCGACTGCCGCAGCCGGCTCAGGTCGTCAGGAGCTCGCGAGCACCGCGGTCTGTCGAGGGGTGCCGCAGCTTGGACATAGCCCGAGCCTCGATCTGGCGTATCCGCTCGCGTGTGAGGTTGAAGTGCTCGCCCACTTCGTCCAAGGTGCGTGGCTCTCCCCTGTCGAGGCCGAAGCGGAGCCTCAGGATCTCGCGCTCTCGTTCGTCGAGGGCGACGAGCATCTTGCCCACCTCACCCGACAGGAGCGACGCCGCCGCCGCTTCGAAGGGGGAAACAGCCGAACGGTCCTCGACCACATCGCCCAACTCGGCGTCCCCATCCTCCCGCAATGGCTCCGAAAGGGAGAGCGGCTCGGCAGCGTGCCTGAGGATCTCGATGACCTTCTCCTCTTCGAGCTCGAGGTCGTTGGCCAGCTCGGCCGACGTCGGTCTCCGCCCGAGCTGTCCCTCCAGCCGCCCCCGCGCCTTGGTGACACGGGTGAGGAGGTCGCCGGCATGTACGGGCAGCCTCACCGTGCGGCCCGTATTGGCTATGCCACGCGTGATCGCCTGGCGTATCCACCAGGTCGCGTAAGTGGAGAACTTGAAACCCTTGCGCCAGTCGAACTTTTCGACCGCGTGCATAAGCCCCAGGTTGCCCTCCTGCACCAGGTCGAGCAGGGGTAGCTCGGCCGCCTGGTACTTCTTGGCTATGGAAACAACAAGCCGGAGGTTGGCCTTAACGAACGTCTCAGCAGCTTCGTCGCCCTCGCGTATGGAGCGCCGTAATTCACGCTTTCTCGGCACCGCCAGGGTCTTGCCTGAAGTCATCTCGGCCCGCGCCGCCCGTCCTGCCTCGATGGCTTGGGCAAGCCTCGCTTCGTCGTCCTTGGTCAGGAGTGAATGCTTGCCAATGTCGTTCAGGTAGAGACGGACCAAGTCCTCCTCGGGCTGAGCGGCGTGATTGTTCGGCACTTATTCAGTAGTCCTCATTCGAGGGCCGCCCGGGCGTGCCCTCCACCAATTGTCGCAAGCCTCCGGGCACCAAGCCACACGCTACCGGCCGATCGTCTCCCCCAGCGCTTTCCGGCCCTCTGATCGAATGATACCGGGCCCACCGAAGCGCGCGGCGACCGGACCGGCACATCGCGCGGCCGGATCTGTTTGTTGCTGCGACCGCAGTCCTCGTGCGGGCGGGTGGTACCCCGGTTTGCCGTCCAGCCCAACGGGGCCGCGCCGCGCCGGGCAAGGCGGCCGCAGGTGGACCGGCAAGTGGGACCGAGGGGAGGCTCAACGCGCCCGGGGCGCGTGGCTCGAGGGGTCGACGCGTCGAGCTACGCTCACCGTCACCGCGGCCGGGGAAGATCTTTGGGTCGTGCATTGCAGGCTGTGGGCGGTCTCGGGCTCCAACCGGGGCATGCATTAGAAGTATTAAAGAGCCTGAGCAATGTACCCGGTGTCGCGAAACTAATCACCGTTACGCTGAGTGCTGCGAAGTGCGCGCTCTGCGGCTCAAGTCTCCCGAGCACCCCGCCCGAAGGCCCGAGCTGCTACCGGGCCACCCGTACCGGGCGGTAAGGAGGCGGTCCCTTCGTGCTCAGGTTGCCTTGCTTGCTGAGGCTGCCTGTGTTGCTCGGGTTGGCTTTGGTCCCCGAGGTCGGCTGTCCTCGTGGCGAGGTCTCTATCTTTGCGACCGGCCGTGTTTTCCCCGGCTGGGCTACCGCTTGCCATGGTATGGCCGGTCGGGTTGTGGGTGGCCGGGCCAGACCTGCCGACCGCCCCCTCGGCTCTGGGCACCCCCCCGGCTCTGGCTGTCCCCGCGCCGCTACCGCCGGCACCGGCACCCGCTACGCCATTTCCTGATGCGCTCGCTCTCCCCGCGATATCTCGTGCGGCACTCTCTCTCGCCGCACCCTCCATCTCCACCCCGTTCCTGCCGGCCCGCTCTCTGGCCGTGTCGCCACCGCCCACCCTTCCAGCTCCCCTAAAGCGTTCGACGCTCGCGCCTCTGGGTGCTCCTTCTGCGGGCTCTACGATTTCTGCGCGGTCTACGCCCTGTGCCTGGTCGGTCCCCCGGTCGGCCCGGTGGCCTTCCACCAGGTCCAGCTGGGGTTGGGGGCGGGCGTTTTCACGATTGGCAGCATTGAGAGCCGCAAAAACCTCTTCGCGATGGACCTGGATGTCCTTGGGCGCGGTAATGCCCAGGCGGACCTGGTCCCCGCGGACCTCAAGCACTGTCACGACCACGTCTTGGCCAATAACAATGCTTTGATGGACATGCCTAGTTAGCACCAGCATCTCGCTCCTTCCGCGGGAGATTGGGGCGATTGGGGGGAGCCTACTTGCTGGCGGCCCGCGCATCGGGGAATGCTCGGCGCGCTAGTCCCCGAGAGGCATTGGCCGCGGCCCGAGGTCACCGCCAAGCCGCAACGAAAATCGGGCGCGCCGTGCGATTACGCGTCCCACGCGCTCCCTCGCTCGAGCGCCGCCTGCCGCCGAGCGGCAAAGTTTGGGTAGCTTCGTGCGGTGCTCGAGATCCGTGAGCCCGCCGACGGCGACCGCGAGGATATTGCGGCCGTCTTGAGCTTGAGTTTCAACGGGGTGGTCAGGCCGGAGGACATCGTGCTCGAGGGCACTCTTTGCGCTTACGATGCCGGGAGGACCGTTGGGACTGCCCTGGCGGTGCCTTTCGGCCAGTGGTTCGGTGGGCGCTGCATCCCTTGCGCCGGTATAGCCGGTGTTGCGGTCCTGCCCGAGCACAGGGGCCAGCAGGTGGCATCGATGTTGATGCGGGAGCTGATGTCGGCCCGGAGGCGCCAAGGTGACGTCGTAAGCGCCCTATACCCCGCCAACAGCGGATTGTACAGGCAGCTCGGTTACGAGTTCGCCGGGTTGATGCCCGAGTTCGAGGTCCGTGTCACAGACCTGCCCCGCTCGAGCGGAGAGGTGCACGAAATGAGACGAGAAGATCTGCCAGATGTGATGGGCTGTTTTTCCCGGTTCGCTTCGCACCACAACGGCCCGGTGCAAAGTGCCCAACCGCTCAGGTGGGAACGTCATGTGCTTGCCCATCGCGAAGAGGGCTCACACCAGCGCACAGTGCTGGCCCGGAGCGCCGAGGGCGACGTCGACGGCTATGCGAGTTATTTCCTCGGGAGGTGGGAGCAGGAGGGTTACTTGCTCAATTGCAAGCACCTGGTTGCGCTGACACCGGTCGCTTTGCGCACACTGCTCGGCCACTTCCGCCGTTTTGAAAATTCGGCCTCGCGCTTCGCCTGGCGAGGTGCTCCTGGCACGGTCCCCGAGTCGCTGGCGATGTCGACGACCGGCCTGTCCATGGTCCCGAGGTTGCGCAGGTGGATGCTCCGCGTGCTCGACGTCGCTCGCTCGCTCGAAGCGAGGGGCTACGCGACAAGTTCCGCCAGAGCAGTGATCGACATTGTGGACGACGCCCTCCCGGTCAATTCGGGGCGCTGGATGGTGGAAGTGGAGGACGGTAAGGGCACCGTGACAAAGCTGGGAGCCCCCGCTACCGGCGCCGAAAACCCGTTACCCATCGGGCTTTTCTCGGCGCTCTTCAGCGGCTTGGTGACGCCCTGGGACCTCGTGCTGGCGGGAGCGCTCAGCCACGACGATGCTCGATTAACAGCACTGTCCTCGCTTTTCGCCGGACCGGTGCCCTGGATGCCGGATTTCTTTTGACCCTTGGCCCGGCAATAGCCCAACCAGTCTGGGCAATCGGGCCTATCGCCTAGGGACGTCCAGCGCTCGGCGGCACCAAGCCGGAGGGGGCCAGGGGTGGGGGCAGCGGCTCACGGTGGACGACGGCCAACCGCCGGGTGCAGCGGGTCAAAGCGACGTAGAGGGCCCTCAGCCCGTGCGGGGCGCCCGATACGACTCGTGCCGGTTCGACTACCACGACCGCGTCGAACTCGAGCCCTTTGGCGTCGCCGACTGCGAGAAGGCTCACCTGAGCGTCGAGCGCGCCGGCACCCACCTCGCCGAACGGCGTGCCCTCCGCCTGCAGGGCCGACCGCACGTCGGCCAGCAGTTCGCCCGGGACGAGCACGCCGACGCTGCCGTCTTCCCCGCCTCCCTTGGCGGCAACCGCGCTCAGCTCCTGGGTCACCACCCCGGCGACGGCAGGGCCGATGCCGGCGGGAGCGGCGACGAAGCGCGGTTCGTCGTCAGTCCTCCTGACCGGCTCGGGGGGGAGCGTCCCGGGGAGGGCCGCAGCGAGGACGCGGCCGGCGAGCTCCATCACCTCGGCGGGAGCACGGTAACTGACGGAGAGCGTGGCCAGGGACCAGCCGCGCCGTGCGGGCAGGTACCCCATCACCTCGTCCCACGAAGACGGCGCCCATGGCCCTGTCGCCTGGGCAATGTCGCCTGCAAGGGTCATCGACCCCGAAAGCGAACGGCGTGCGACCATCCGCAGCTCCATCGGGGTGAGATCCTGAGCCTCGTCGACCACGATGTGGCCGTACGTCCGCGTGGGCTCTTGGTTTGCCCGGCCGGTGCGAGAGGGCCCCAGGAGCCAACTTGCTTCGTCGAGGAGAGCAATATCTGCCCGGGACCAAGCCACCTGTTTGCTCGTCTCGTTCCTCGGGCGGTAGAGGAGGGCGGTCTCGGCCTCGGTCAGGATGCCACGGCCGGCGTGCTCGATCAGGGGCTTTGCGCCGAGGAGGTCGCTCAAGAAGTCTTCGGGCGTGAGGCGGGGCCACATCCGTTCGAGTGCTTCGGCCACCTCGGGGCGGCGGCGCAGCTCTGCGCCCAGCTGACCGGGAGTCAGTGGCCCGAGACCGAAGTGCTCGTCGGCTGCCTGTCCGGGCGGGCTTGTGCCGGGCGGGCTTGTGCCGTGCGGGCTTGTGCCAGGCGGGCTTGTGCCGGGCGGGCTTGTGCCGGCGGCCGGCGCGCCAGGCTGGGTGGGGCTTGCGTAGCCGGCGGGGGTGGTGGGGGTGGTCGAACTCGGATCGTCGTCGTGATATTGGCCAGCTGTGGATGTTGCAGGGGAGGCGCGGCGTTGCTGCCTGCTCTCGAGCTGTTGGGCGAAGTGCTGCCACAAAAGGCCTTCCACCACGCGGCGGCGGGCATTGTGGTGACCGGAACGCCTCTGCGCCGCCGACACGATTTCCTGCGAATCCTGAGGCGAAAGGGACAGTACGTACGTGCCGTAGGGGACCTCGATGGTCCTTCTAAGAGGTCGCTGGCGCTGGCGCACCGCCCGGCGCAAGAAAGTGGCCATGCTTGGGCCGCCCTTCAGGCGTGCCAGCGCGGGAGGGTCTTCGGCGCCGGTTGGGCGGGCTCTCCTGTAAAGGTTGGTCGCCGTCGACAGCTCGACGCCGGTCTCGCCAAGCGATGGAAGGACCTGGTCGATGTAGCGGAGGAACGTCGGGTTCGGGCCTATGACAAGGACACCCTGGCTCTCGAGCGGGAACCTGTGCGTGTAGAGCAGGTAGGCGGCCCTGTGGAGGGCGACAGCCGTTTTTCCTGTGCCCGGGCCTCCTTGCACGACGAGCGCGCCGGCGAGCGGGGCGCGGATGATCTCGTCCTGTTCGGCCTGGACCGTCGCGACGATGTCGCGCATGCGGCCGGTGTGGGCGCGTTCGAGCGCCGCCATCAAGACCCCCGGCCCCGAGAGCCCGAGGCCGCCGGCTGTGCCGTCAGGGTTGCCCGGTTCGAAGAGCTCGTCCTCGAGGTCGACCAGCTTCCGTCCTTCGCTCAGGAAATGGCGCCTGCGGCGGAGCCCCATCGGGTGTGCTCCTGTCGCCCTGTAAAACGGCTCGGCGACGGGGGCCCTCCAGTCGACCACCAGAGGCTCGTGGTCGCGGTCCGAGACGGCAAGCCTCCCTATGTGGAAGCTCTCCCCGCTCCCGGCACGCTCCCCGGCCTCTGTCCCGGCGGCGGCGCCGTGTGACATCGGGTGGCGTGGTTCGACCGGGCCGGCTCGGTCGATGCGCCCGAAGATGAGTGCTTCGCGGCCGAGCTGGAGTTTCTCGAGCCTGTTGAGGCTGTTGCGGACACGGATGTCGCGCTCTGTGTAGGACTGGAACGTGCCCCCCCGCTCGCTGAACGCCTCTCTCAGTTGTGCCTGCGTCTCGGCACGGACTGTCTCTAGGCGTTCATAGGCCCGGTCAAGGTGGGCCTGTTCGGCAGTCAAGTCTGGGTGCGCCATAAACCGGAGGATCCACTCTGCTAGGCCGCCCTCCCAACCTGCAAGGCGGCTGCACCACGGTGCCGCACGAGCCGGCTGCCCCGTGGCCCGGCACGGGCACGGTTGGGGGCGCGGGCGACACTTAGGGGTGCGGGCGCGCGTGCGCGTGAGGGTACGGTGAAACCCGTGCCATCCAGCCAGCCGGTGTTCCTGGCCGCCTGCCGCCGGGAGCCCGTGCCCTACACGCCGGTGTGGTTTATGCGCCAGGCCGGCAGGTCGCTGCCCGAGTACCGCAAGATCCGCGGGCCGGGAAGCATCCTCGACGCCGTGCGCAACCCCGAGGCCGCCGCCGAAATAACGCTCCAGCCTGTCCGGCGCTATGGAGTGGACGCGGCAATTTTGTTCTCCGATATCGTCGTCCCGCTTACCGACTTCGGGGTCGACGTGGCGCCGGGCACAGGTCCGGTCGTGGAAAAACCGTTCCGGGACAAAAAGGATCTCGATCGTCTCCGCGTCACCCCGACGCCTTACGTGGCCGAGACGGTCAGGCTGCTGGTGAGGGATCTCGATGTGCCCTTGATCGGCTTTGCCGGCGGCCCTTTCACGCTTGCGAGCTACCTCGTCGAGGGAGGCCCCTCGCAGACTTACGCCAAGACCAAGGAATTAATGTGGTCCGAGCCCGCGCTTTGGGCGTCGCTGATGGACCGCCTGGCCGACATAACCCTCGCCAGCTTGGTGTCCCAGGTAGAGGCCGGCGTCGCTGCGGTACAGATTTTCGAAAGCTGGGGCGGTGCTTTGGCGCCACTGGACTACAAGGCGAGCGTGCTGCCTGGCCTCCGCAAGGTGCTCGACGGGTTGGCGAGCCGCAAAGTACCCCGCATCGTTTTCGGCGTCGGCACTGGCGAACTTCTCGCCATGTTCGCTGAGGCCGGAGCGGACGTGGTCGGTGTCGACTGGCGGGTCCCCCTCGACGTCGCACGTGGGCGTACGGGGTACGGGGTGGCCCTCCAGGGCAACCTGGACCCCGCCGCTTGCCTGGCCCCGTGGGCAGTGCTGGCAGACAAGGCTTGCGGGGTGCTCAATTCGGCGGGGCCCGTCGGCCACATCTTCAACCTCGGCCATGGCGTGCTGCCGGCGACAGAGCCGGACCAGCTCTCACGGCTAGTCGACCTGGTTCACTCCCTGACTACTGAAGGACGTGCTGGACTGGAACGGACCGGCGCCGAGGGTCGGGGGGCGTGGGCACGTGGGGAGCGGCCATGAAAGCGCGGCCGTGAGCCGCGTTCCGGGTGGGCCCCAGGGGGGCTGTGGAGAAGTACGGGCGCTGCGGGGAGGGGCACGGGCGCTGCGGGGAGGAGCACGGCCGGCAGCAACCGTGGGTGCGTCTTGAAATTTGCCGTGGTGGGCGGGGGGATCGCAGGGCTTTCCGCCGCCTGGGAGCTTGCGAACGCCGGTGCCGAAGTAACGGTGTACGAACCTGGCCACCTCGGCGGGAAGCTCCTCACGAGCGATTTCCAGGGCAAGCCGGTCGACGAAGGACCTGATGCAATGCTCGCCCGCGTTCCCGAAGGCGTCGCGCTCTGCAGGGAGATCGGGCTCGGCGACGAACTGGTAGCGCCGGCCGCCTCGAAGGCGATGGTCTGGTCCGGCGGGGCCTTGAGAGAACTGCCGGACGGCTTGGTCCTCGGAGCCCCCGCCCGCCTGCTCCCGCTCGCTCGGTCCGGGATCGTGCCGCCGACCGGCCTCCTACGAGCCCTCGGGGACCTTGTCCTTCCTCGCAGCCACATCGGGGACGACGCCAGCGTTTTCGACGTAGTTGCGAGCCGGTTCGGTGCCGAGGTCGCAGGCAGGCTCGTCGAGCCCCTTGTCGGCAGTATCTATGCCTCATCAACGCGAACCCTGAGCGCCGCAACGGCAGCGCCACAGTTGCTCGCTGCCGCCAAGTCGACCAGGAGCTTGCTGAAAGCCCTCCGCCGGGCCGGGCCGAGCGGGACGGGGAGCGCGGCCACGGGCACCGCGTCCGCTCCGGGGGGCAGTGCGGGCCAGCAGGCACCGTCGCCGGTCTTCCTGGCCCCGGCCGGAGGGATGCAGGCGATAGCCGACCGGCTCGTCGAGCTGCTCTCGGCGCCCGAGCTGGGTGCAAGGTTCTTACCTTTCGAGGTCACCGCCCTGACACCGTCCGGAGGGCAAACCGGCACGGGCGGCCCCGACGCCGGGTGCGGGGCCGGCGGGGCCGGTGGGGCCGGTGGGGCCGGCAGGGCCGGTGGCGTCGTGGTGGCACCGGGAGACGAGCACTACGACGGAGCAGTTGTGGCGGTCCCGGCGCCGGCGGCCATCGGGCTCCTCGCTCCCCTGCTCGGCGAGGTTACGACCGCTGGAGGACTCGCGAGGCTCCGTGAGCTGCTAAACGCAGGCACGACGTCGGTCGGGATCATAACGATTGCCTTTTCGGCCGACGACCTCCAACTTCCGGCCGGTCAGAGCGGCGTGCTGGTACCGGCGCAGGAGGCGATGGTGATGACGGCGTGCTCGTTCGGGTCTAACAAGTGGCCCAGGTGGGCGTCGCCCGGCACGGTGGTCCTGCGGGCCTCGGTAGGCAGATCCGACGATGACAAGTGGCTCTCGATGGGCGACAAGGAGTTGGTGGCAAGGTTGACTGCCGAAATCGCGACGGTTCTTGCCCGCCTGCCACAGGGCCCGGATAGGGACGGGAGGGCTCGCGCAAGGTCAGGCGGGCTGGTCTGTCGACCCTCATCTCTCGCGCCGGCGGCGTGGCGGGTGAGCCGCTGGCCGGCCTCGCTCCCTCGTTACCCGGTTGGGCACCTCGCCCGGATGGCCGAGCTCACCGCCCTGCTCGAAACGCACGCCCCAACCGTCGCGCTCGCAGGGGCGAGCTATGGCCGCGTGGGGGTCCCGGCGTGTGTCGCGTCCGGCCGCCGCGCCGCAACCGCCGTCATCAGCGCCATGCAGGCCCTACGTCCGCCTGCGCGGTGAGCTGGAAGGGGTGCGAGGGGCGCTGAAGGTGCCTCCCGTGCTCGATGTGGGAGGGCGTCGAGAGTTGTGAGGGCGTCGTGATCGGCGAGAGCGGCGGTAGTGACAAAAAGGCGGCCGATGCCTCGCTCAGACCGTTGACGACATGGTCGGCGATGATCACGGCGGCCGACGAGTAAGTGCTCCGCTGCCCGCCCGGGTAGCGGGTGCACTGGGGGTGGGCGCAGCCGGTCCAGTATGCGCCGCCTACATCTCGCAGGTGGTCAACCCAGGACAGGAGCGAGCCGGCTTCGTCCGAAAGCCCGGCGATGGCAGCAGCCATTGCGCACTCCGCGGTCTCCGCCGCCGTCACCCAGAAACGGTCCGAGACGCACCGCACCCCCAAGCCCTCCTCGACGAACTCGGACCAGCGCCCGAGGAGCCGTTCTTGGGCCTCCTCGCCGGCGACCGCGCCGGTCAGGACGGGGTAATACCAGTCCATCGCCCACCGTCGCTTGGGAGCGAAGGCGGTGGCCCCGCCGAGCGCACCGCGGCGGACGGCGCCCGAGGTCCGGGCGGCTGCGGCGGCCCAGTGGGGGCGTTCGTGGCCGAGCAACTCGGCGACCAGCGTGGCATTGCGCATCGAGTGCTGGAAAGACGAGCTGGCACTGAGCAAGGCGAAACTTCCGGGCTCCGCGTCCGGTCCAACCGACCAAACCATTTCCCCTCCGGGGAGCTGGTAGCGAAGGCACCAGGCGACCGCCTTGTCGATCACGGGCCAGAGCGCCTCGAGGAACTCACGGCCAGCGCCGAGCTGGTAACACCACCAGGCGCCGGTCGCCAGGTAGGCACAGACGTTGGGGTCCCGGCGAGGTTCGAGGACGCCGTCGGGCGAGTAGAACGTGCACCAGCTCCCGTCCGGCAGCTGGTTCGCTGCGAGCCAATCGAATGCCAGCTCCACATTGCGCCACTTGCCGGCGGCCGCGAGCGCCATGGTTGCCTCGACATGGTTCCAGGGGTCGCCGTGGCCGCCCCGGTACCAGGGCACCAGGCCGCTTGGCAGCTGGACGGTCGTGATCCACGCCCCCGTCTCCTCAACGGAAATGGCACGGTTGGCAGGGGTAAAGGCACCCGAGGCGGCCGGGGTGGCCACCTCGGCGTGGGTGGCCGAGAGGAGTGCCGCTGAGGCCGTTGCGGGGATGGCCGAGGTGGGGTTGTCAGCCGGGGGCGCGGGCGCTGGCGCCGGCTCCGGGCGGCCGCTCACGGGGTGGCGACCTTGCGGGCGTAAACCACGAGGCTCTTCCCGAGCACCGGGTTGAGGATGGCCTCGAGGAACCTCACCGCTGCGGGCTTTGCAGTGATGTGCCAAACCAGGAAGCTGTGGTACGCCCTAACAGGTACAAGGTTGTCCCTACTGATGCCGACACCGCACCGGAGCCACCAGTAAGGGGTATGGAGCGCGTGGGCGTGGTGGTACCGGAACGGTTGTAGGCCGGCGTCCCGCAAGCGCCGGGCAAGGACGGACCGCCGGTAGATCCGCAGGTGGCCTCCCGGGACATTGTGGTATTCGCGCGAAAGCGCCCAGTTGACTACTTCGGGGTACCAGCGAGGCACCGTCACGGCGATCACACCCCGCGGGCGCAGCACCCTGGCGAGCTCGGAGAGGGCGACCGAGTCTTCGGCGATGTGCTCCAGCACCTCGGCAGCTATTACACGGTCGAAGCACCCGTCGGGGAAAGGGAGCGCCAGACCGTCTCCGGCCACCACGTGGCCCTGACCGCCGGCATCTGCTGTCTGTTTGTCCTCGGTGAGCATCGCCCGCACCCAGGCGGCTGCTTCCTCGAGCTCTTTGGGGTTGGCGTCGAGGGCTGTGACCGTGGCACCGAGCCGCATTGCCTCGAACGAGTGGCGGCCCCCGCCGCAGCCGAAATCCAAGACGCGTTCCCCGGCGCGGAGCCCAAGGAGGTTGTAGCGGACCGTCAGCACGTCAGCACGTCAGCACGTCAGCATTTCAGCGGGTCACCATGTCAGCATGTCATCGCGCCGGCGATTGTTCGGGCGAAGAACGCGTGCGCTTCGGGGCTGGCGCTGGGGGGGCGGCCCTTGGGGGCTTATTCTCTCGAGGACCGAGGGGTTGGGACCGTTGCTCTGCGGACCGGGATGGCTCTCGAGGACCGGGACCGCTCTCGAGGACCGATCGGTACTGCTCCACAACGGACCCGGCGCAGCGGGCCCAGGTAAACCGGGCGAGCACCCTGCGGCGCCCGGCCCGCCCCATTTTTTCCCCGACGGTGGTGGGACCGCCGAGGACCCGGCCGAGAGCGGCGGCAAGAGCGCCGGCGTCACCGGGCGGTACCAGGAACGCGGCCTCTCCGTCCGGCCCGAGGACCTCCGGCAAGGCGCCGCCCGAGCAAGCCACGACGGGGACCTGGCACGCCATCGCTTCGACCGCTGGCAACGAAAAGCCCTCGTAGAGGGACGGGACAGCTACGACCATGGCCTCCCGGTAGAGCTGCACGAGTTCCGCGTCGCTCACTCCGGGGCGGAAAGTCACGACGTTGTCCAGGCCCAACCGGTCCATTGCTTGTTGGGCCGGGGTTGCCCGGCGAGGCTCTCCGACCACGACGAGGTGCGCTTCCGGCTGTTCAGTTCGCAACTTGGCGACCGCTTCGAGCAAGTAGGCCAAGCCTTTCATTGGCACGTCGGCGCTGGCGGTCGTCATGATGCGGCCAGGCACGCGCACCGCCGCACCTGCGGGGGCGGGGCTGAAGTGGTCGGCATCGGTACCGATGGGGACAACGGCGATGTGGCTCGAGGGGACGCCCATTTGTTCGACGATGTCACGACGCGACGAGGAAGAGACGGTGAGGATGCGCGGCAACTGGCGGGCGACGGCATTTTGCATCCGGACGAAGCCGTACCAGCGCCGGATCGACAGGCGGCGGCCGAACGAGGTGGCTTTTGCCATTTCGACAAGCCTGTCGACGGTGACAGGGTGGTGGCACGTCCCTACCACGGGCCAGCCCGCTTGGTGGAACCGGAGGACCCCGCTCCCAAAAGACTGGTTGTCGTGGAGGAGATCGAAGTCCTGCCTCCGGCCGGCGAGGAGCCGCCAAGCCCGCATGCTGAAGGTGCGGGGTTCGGGGAAGCCGCCGGTGAGCATCGTCGCAACCTCCACGAAGTCCGGCCAGCCCCTCAGCTCGCTCAGACCCGGCAGCCTGAACGGATCCGGCTCCCGGTAGAGGTCGAGGCTCGGCACCTTCACGAGACGGGCACCGTCGGCCTCGGCGACATTTGGCCAGGGCTGACCGGCAAAAACCGTGACTTGGTGGCCCAGCCGGGCAAGTTCGCGGGAGAGGAACCGTGTATAGACGCCTTGGCCCCCCGAACGGGGGTTCCCCCGGTACGCGAGGAACGCGACCCGCAGTTGTTCGGGCTGAGACCGGACGGCCATGTGACGCCAAGCCTTGACGGTTGGGCATGAGCCGGTCAAATGGGTGGGTTGGGGGCTGGCGGGCTGGGCGATGCCAGGCGGGCCTGGGCGAGGCGGGGCGAGACTGGGCGGGACTGGGCGGGACTGGGCGGGGCGGGGCGGGCCCGGGCGGGACTGGGCGTGGCGGGCTGAGCTTTGCGGCTTCAGCGAGCTCGGGGTGGCAGGGCCCGGCGAGCCAGGCGCAACGAGCCAACCGCAAGCGTTTCTACCAGCTCGCCGGAGCGGAGCGCCCCACTGTAGAGGTCATAAGGGACCTGGCCACCGTCCGCCGGGTCGGCAAAGACGTCGTGGACAGCCAAGGTGCCATCGAGCGCGAGATGAGGCAACCACCCGTCGAAGTCGGCGCGTGCAGGTGCGGCGCCGTGCCCACCGTCAATGAACAGCATCGAGAGCGGCGACGCCCAAAATCGGGCAACGGTGGAAGACTCCCCCACGACTAGGACGACGGAACTCTCGAGCCCTGCCTCGGCGACAGTCCTCCGGGCCCAGGGGAGCGTGTCGACCCGGCCGGACGACGGGTCCACCACCTCGGGGTCATGGTGCGGCCAACCGGGCTGGAGCTCCTCGGAACCACGGTGGTGGTCAACGCTGAACAGCACGTTCCCCCTTAGCCGGGCGGCCGAACCGAGGTAGACCGCTGACTTGCCGCAATAGGTCCCGATTTCCAGCAACGGCAAGCCGCTTGCCGCTGCGTCGAGGCCGGCAAGATAGAGCGCCATCCCCTCGTCGTGCGGCATGAACCCCTTGGCGCTGGTCGCCACGTCCGCCCACGCCGTCCAGCCGCTCACTTGTCCTGCACGTACTTGTCGAACGCGCGCTCGGACAGGCGGTGCGTGAGCAGCGATTGCCGGGTCGGAAGGTACCAGACCAACAGGTGCCTGGCCCGGGGGGGCCGGGCGGGGGGATGCCAGGTCGGGGGGTGCCTGGCCGGCGCCGGCGGATGGCTCTGGCTCTGCCACGGTCGGGAGCGCCGCCCGGTTTATTGCGGGCCCGGTGCCTCGAGCGCCCCGACTGCCTCGTCGCCTCGGCTGTTGTGGCGCGGAGGCTGGGCAGTAGCGTGAAATCCTGAACTAGTGCCCACATTAACTGCCGAGCTCGCTGCAACAGGCGTGCCGGCGGGGTCGGGAAGCGTTGTCCCCCCATTGCCGGCGACTTTTGAATTTGGCGGCGCGGCTGCGGGGACTACGGGCGGCTTGGCGGGCTCGTTCATCAGAGGAGCCTTCGACGCGAAAACAAGCTTGTTGAAAATGATGAATTTTGCAATCCACACGACGCCATAGGCGAAGAGTGAAGCACCCATAATCGCAAAGGCGCGGCCAAGGCCCGTGACGTGATGAGAGTGGCAAATATTGTCCGCTAGCTGCACGGTCCCAGTCGAGGCAAGGTAACCGATGAGGGTCAGGCCCCAAAAAGGCGCAACCTCTTTCCAAAGGTGGCTCTTACCTCTTTTGCCCCAGGCCCACTTGCGGTTGAGCTCGTAGGAGGCAGGCGTCGCCGCGAGCGCTCCGATGGTGTTGGCCAGGATGCCGGAGAGGTGGAAGACCCCGGCACATATCAGGATTGTGACCTGGCTGATAACGATGGCGACCCCCGATACCATCGAGTACCGGACGAACTTGTGGATGGCCCGATCGCCCCGCGACAGTGACAACACCTTCCGCATCAGGCTCAGGTTGAGGAACCACCGCATTGCGGCCGAGCGGGTCAACCTGTCGAGCAGCGTCGTACGTTCGACGTCCACCGCGGGAGAGGGCATCTCGGCGTCAGCGGTCATTTCTTCACTCTACAAGCCCAAATCCGTGAGCGCCGAGCGAGGAAGCCACGGGCCTTTTTAGGGCGCCCTCACCCTGCAGCGCCGGGGATGCACAGTGCCGTTATCAGGTCCCGCAAAATGCCGGCCGTACCTGAGGGGGGTTGGATTGCCGCCTGATTGCGGCATGAGTGGCTCGTGGGCGCTGCGCGGGGGCGGTGCCGCGCGTAAGTGCCGCCTAAGACCATCGCCAGGGAACGTCGCCAGGACAGCCGCCTGTGAGCCCGCTCTTGGGGCGCGGGGTTGCGAAGGGCGTGGGCACACGTGGTCGGGCTTGCGCCGCGCGGCGCTTGCCGGGCGCGCTTCGGGCACGGACCGGCCATGGTCGCTGCATGTGCTGGCGACGTCACTCCCCGCAGGCGGGCCCGGGCCGCCGCAAAGGTACGATTTTCTCCGGGCTGGAAGATGTCGAAGGACAACGAAGCAGCGTGCCTACCGCGACCCACCGGATAATGGGGGTCGGGGCTCGGGCATGGCGCTAGCATCGTGCTCCCATGGCCAGGCCTGACGTCCTCACACCCCAGGCGGACGACTTCCCTCAGTGGTACCAGGACGTCTTGGCGAAGGCCGAGCTGGCCGAGGGCGGGCCCGTGCGCGGCACGATCGTCATCCGGCCCTGGGGCTATGCCATTTGGGAACGGATGCAGGCGGAAATAGACGCCCGGATCAAGGCTGCCGGCGCGCAGAACGCATATTTCCCCTTGTTCATCCCCGAAAGTTACTTCCGCAAGGAAGCCGAGCACGTAGCGGGGTTTTCCCCCGAACTTGCCGTAGTGACTCATGGCGGCGGGAAAAAACTCGAAGAGCCCGTGGTGGTACGCCCGACCAGCGAGACCGTGATCGACTCCTTCATGGCCAGGTGGATCCAGAGCTACCGGGACCTACCTCTCCTCGTCAACCAATGGGCCAACGTGGTCCGCTGGGAACTGCGTCCCCGGCTTTTCCTGCGCACCACCGAGTTCCTCTGGCAGGAGGGCCATACGGCCCACGCCACTGAAGAGGAAGCGCGTACGTATGCCCTGCGGATCCTCCGTCACGTGTACGAGGACTTCATGGTCGACGTCATGTCGGTCCCGGTGCTGCTCGGGCGGAAGACGGACCGAGAACGCTTCGCCGGGGCCACCACCACGTGGACTGCGGAGGCCATGATGCGCGACGCCAAGGCACTCCAAATGGGCACGAGCCACGAACTCGGGCAGGGGTTCGCCAAGGCTTTCGGCATTGTCTTCCTCGACGAGTCCGGCCAGCAGCGACATGTGTGGCAGACCTCGTGGGGGTCGTCGACACGGTTGATGGGCGCTCTCATAATGGTGCACGGCGACGACAACGGTTTGCGCCTGCCGCCCAAACTTGCCCCCGTCCAGGTGGTCGTCCTTGCCGTACGCACCGAGGATGGGGCGGGTGAGGCGGCCGCTGCGATCGGTGAGTCGCTCCGTTCTGCAGGTTTGCGGGCAGAGCTGGATGTGAGGACGGATCTTTCGTTCGGGAGGCGGGTCGTGGCCTGGGAGCTCAAGGGCGTACCTGTGCGGCTCGAGGTCGGCCCGCGGGACCTCGCCTCGGGCACGGTCGTGCTCTCGCGGCGGGATAACAACACCAAAACAAACGTGCGGCTCGACGACGTAACCAGGGAAGTTGTACGGGTGCTGGCGGAGACCGAGGCCGGCCTTCTGGCTGAAGCTCGCCAGCGGCGGGAAGATCGCACCGTCGTCGTCGCGAGCCTCGAAGAGGCCGAGGAAGCGTCTCAGAGCGGCTTCGCCATCGTGCCTGGCAGTTTGCTGTCGGAGAACGCTGGCCAAGGGGATGGGGAGCAGCGCCTCAACGCGGCAGGCATTTCGGTGCGGGCGCTCCAACGCCCCGACGGTACGCTGCCGGGCGCCAAAGAGGAGCTGTCCAACCTGGTCGCGGTCGTCGGCCGGGCTTATTAGGCCCGCACCGGTCTTCCAGGAGGAGGCGCCGCTAAGGGTGCCCGGGCGGGACGAGCGGCGTCGGTCGACTAGCTGGTAAAGCTCCGGTTTTCTCCGCCACCAGCTGGCGACGCACCGCCGGCGCTCGTGCCGAGTTTCAGCCGGTACACGTTGGTGTCGCGCAACTCGAAACCAATCCTCTGGTACAACCGGTTGGCTGCCTCGCGCGAGGCACGCGAGGTCAGGTCGACGGTCAGCGCTCCCCGTGCGCCGGCGAAGGCCACGGCTGCCTGCGTGAGGGCCTCGCCAACCCCCCGCCCCCGCGATGCACCGTCCACCACTACGTCTTCGACCCAGGCCCGGATGCCGGTGGGTATGCGGAAAATTGCGAGCGTGAGCATCCCGACGATCGGGCCGGCGCGGCCAACTTGACCGGGACCCCCGGCGTGGCCAACTTGACCGGGACCCCCGGCGTGGCCAACTTGACCGGGACCCCCGGCGTGGCCGGCCGCGCCCGTCGCTTGGTCTCGCTGCCAGGCATCGTCCGGGCGGATCTGGTCGCCGGCCAGTTCATCCCGGGCGACGAACAAAACCGTCGCCGGGGAGTTGACGATCTCGCCTACCTCGGGGCCGCCCGGGAGCTGAGCAGAGGCCGAAAGCTGGGGCAACAGACGGTGGACCGCCCCGAGCAGCTCCTCGGTCACATCGTCGGCAACCGAGACTGTCACCACCCCGCTCAGAGTAGTGCGGTGCCGGATGGCGCCAGTCGATTGCCCGGCACCCCGGCATCCGCCGGAACCTACGGGGGGCGGCTCGCGGCTCGGGGCCCGTAGCATTGTCGTCCCGTGGGAAGCGCGATCGACTGGGACGAACTGCTCGGCTTCGACAAGGACCATGTCTGGCACCCGTACGCCCCCCTTCCCGCCACGCAGGCGGCGCTCCCGGTCGTTTCGGCTGCGGGGGTGCGCCTAAAGCTCGCCGATGGGCGCGAGCTGGTCGACGGCATGTCGTCGTGGTGGGCCGCCATCTGGGGTTACCGCAACCCCGTGATCGACGCGGCGCTGGCCCGCCAGCTGGGCGCCATGTCGCATGTCATGTTCGGAGGCCTGACTCATGCCCCGGCCATCGAGCTGGCGCGGGTCCTTACGCGCCTCGCGCCCGCAGGCCTGGACAGAGTTTTCTTTGCCGATTCCGGCTCGGTTTCCGTGGAGGTCGCGCTCAAGACCGCGGTCCAGTACCAGGCCAACCTGGGACTTGAGAAGCGGGTCAAGTTCCTTTCCCTCGCAGGGGGCTACCACGGGGACACCTTCGGGGCGATGTCGGTGTGCGACCCGGTGGACGGCATGCACCACTTGTTCCACGGGGTTCTTCCCCACAACATCTTCGCCCCCCGGCCACCTGGGGGCCCCGGGGCGGACCCAGGTTGGGTCACCCATGTCACCGCCCTCGCCGAGAGGCACAGCGACGAGCTGGCGGCCATCATCGCGGAGCCGGTTGTCCAGGGGGCGGGCGGGATGTGGTTTTACGACGCCGCCTATGTGAGGGTGCTACGCGACCTCGCCTCCCGCTTGTCACTCCTGCTCATCCTGGACGAGATCGCGACCGGGTTCGGACGGACCGGACCGCCGTTCGCCTCCGCCGGTGCCGGGGTCAGCCCGGACATAATGTGCGTCGGCAAGGCGCTGACAGGCGGTTACATGTCCATGGCCGCAATGCTCTGCACAGAGGAGGTAGCCCGGGTGGTCTCACTCGGCGAACGCGGCCCAGGCTGTTTGGTGCATGGGCCGACGTACATGGCCAACCCGCTGGCCTGCAGCGCGGCACTCGCCTCGACTGGCCTATTGACATCGGTTGACTGGCGCTCACGAGTCGGCGAGATCGAGTCGGGCCTGCGAGAAGGGCTCGCTCCTGCCGCATCCCTGCCCGGCGTGCGCGACGTCCGCGTCCTTGGGGCGATCGGCGTCGTGCAGCTCGACCACAGGGTCGACATCGCCTCCGCAACCGCTGCTGCCCTCGCAGAGGGAGCCTGGCTGCGGCCCTTCAGGGACCTGGTCTATACGATGCCTCCCTACATCTGTGACGACGGCGATGTCGCTGTGATCACAAGAGCAATGGTCGCGGCGGCTCGCCAGGGTTGAAATTCCTCGAAGGCCCAAACGCTGCGCTACTTCAGGGAGCGAGACGTCGCAACCTAAACCCCGGCCCGGGCGGCCGACTGCAGGAGAGCTGGAGCGAGGTAAGCCAACATAATGGCTTCGAGCCCCCCGGCGACGAACATGGCCATAGGTACGCTCGACACCGTCGCGATGAGGCCACCGGCCATCGCTCCGAGTGGGGCGGCGATTCCGCCCATCAACCGGTGCACGCTGGTCACCCGGCCGAAGAGGTGGCGAGGGATGAGACGCTGGCGAGTCGTTACAGAGCCAACGTTCGCAATTGCGATCCCGATCTCCTGCAGCCCGAAGACGAACACGGCCACGATTGCCACCCGGGTGAACGACAGCCCCACATAGCTGACCGTGGCGAGGAAGATACCTATCACGACGACCCCCGCCCCGCCGACCAACCGCACTAGCCGGCCGGCAAAAAAGCTACCTATTACGGCCAACACTGACGCACCCGCAAGGAACAAGCCGTAACCCGTCGAGTCGAGGCGCAAGGTCCGTTCGGCGTAAACGACGACCAGGCCGAAGACGATGCTCTGGGTGAAATTGGCCGACGCCATTGTCGCGGCAAGCAACTTGAGGACTACGCTCCTGCGAAAAACCCTTAGCCCTGAACCGAAATCGGACGTCCAACCCCTGCCGTGGCGGTACTCGCCGTCGACGAAGGGCTCACGATCAGTGCCCTGGGCCTGGGCGGTGCCGCTCGCCGAGGCGCCGCCGGCGTGGCGCAGCTTGCTCCTGTTGGACGGGACGCTCGTGCGCACGAGAAGCGCGGCCGCGAAGAAGCTAACTGCATCCAGGAAAAAGGGGACCCGCCGAGCTGCGCCGAAAAGAAAACCGCCGATCCCCGGGCCTACGAAGTTTTCTCCTGCGCCGTCGATCCCGAGAAGGCGCCCGTTGCCGGTCGCTAAGTGTTCGGGCGGGGTAACGTCGGGCACGCTGGCCTGGAGAGCAACTGTGTAGCCGACGTCGCACACGGCCAAAACGGCCGTTATCGAATACAGCATCTGGAGGTCGGCGACCCCCACGCTCATCACCACGACGAGGGCAGCGAGGGCCGTTCCCGAGAGGAAGTTCGAAACGAGCATTACCGCCCGCCGGTCAAAGCGGTCTGCGATGACACCTGCCGGCAGGGACGCCAGGGCCGAGAACGCCCTCTGGTCTGCTGTGACCGCGGCGATCGCCAGAAGGTTATGAGTGAGCGTGAAGGCGAGCAAAGGCAGTGCGACCGAGAGCAGGCCGTCACCGCTCGACGAGATCGCCGTCGCCCACCAAAGCCGCCAGAAACGGCCGCCGAACCTTGGCCGGCTGCCCTTCGGTGACCCAGCCGAAGCCGGGGCGGCGCCCCCGGGCGGCCGGGTGGGCCCCGAAGTGCCTGGGGTCACCGCCAGATCGCCCGAACCGTCCGAGCCTTGTGGGCCGTCCTGGACATCCCAGGTGTCCCACGTGTCCCGCGTGTCCTGGGCCGCTTGGGTCGCTTGGGCGGCTTGGGCGGCTTGGGCGGCTTGGGCGGCTTGGGCGGCTTGGGCCGCTTGGGTCGCTTGGGCGGCTTCGGCGGCTAGGGCCGCTTCCGCGTCGCGACCATCTGGGTCGCCTGAGTTGTCCCGGGCGCTTCGGTCCGCAGGGCTGGGTTCACCCTCCGCGAGGACCGCCGGCTGGGCGCGCCTGGTCGATACGCCGACCGTTTGCCCAGTTGTCACCGGTTTGGCGAGG
>DATJMJ010000096.1:0-21534 GCA_035508795.1 Acidimicrobiales bacterium | reverse complement strand
AATAACCGAGCGAATATGACGGCCGCGAACCACCCGGTGCCTCGACGACCGCAGTGACCACCCACGACGGGAGCCGCACGGCCCCGGGTTTGGGACCGAGGTCGTCGACGATCTCCTCGACGGTCACGAGCGAGCGCTTGGAAGCCAGCACCGCTTCTTTTTGGACGCCGGTGATGCCCCACAGCTGCACGTTGCCACGCCGGTCCGCCTGCTGGGCGTGGATGACCGCCACGTCGGGCCGCAGCGCCTGGACGGCGGCCAACGTCTCGCCCGTGAAGGGGCACTCCACGGTGGCGATGGTAGGCGAGCGCGACATGAGGTCCGTCCCCACGTACCCTCGCATGACGGCGAAGGGGAGCGCCGAGGCACCTGCGACGTAACGGTTTGTAAGGCCTGCGTGGCTGTGCTCGTCGATCGCGATCGGCCGCGGCCAGCCGTGCTCGATCGCGTCGCGAAGGCGGTGGAGGGAACCGACGCCCGGGTTGCCCCCCCACGAGAAGGTGAGCGCGCTCGCGCACCCCATGCCGATCATCTGGTCGAAGACGAGGTCGGGGGTCAACCTGACGAGGGTGAGGTCGTTGCGGCCCTGGCGGATTATTTCGTGAGCCGCCGCAAAAGGGATCAGGTGGGTAAAGCCCTCGAGCGCGACGCAGTCGCCGTCGTGGACGAGGTCCGCAACGGCTGAAGCGAGATCGAGGATTTCGGCCATATCCGCTGACTGCCTTCCTTGCGCTGAGCACACGCTATAACATCCTGTACACGGAGTGAACGCATTGTACGCATAGCGAACAGCTGTACCAGCCCGGCGCCTACGAGCGCCCGCACCTGACAGGAGAGGCCAGTGCCACAGTTCGACCACAGCCACGAGGGCCCCAGGCAACCCTCCGGCGGTAGTGCGACGAGCCCGGATGCGGCCGAGGGGTACGCCGCCCGGAGAGCGTCGCTTGGAGCGCCCGGCCACCCTGCCGGGGAGGAGGCGGGGCAACCCGTTATTTCGCGGCGCCAGCTCCTCATGGGGGTGGGCGGGGGAGCGGCCTTCCTCGGCGCAGACAGGCTGCTCGGGACGGGCAAGCTGATGGGTGCAGCGGCCAGGCGCCTGACCGGCTCAGCCAGCTCGTCGAGCAACATCAACATCGGCTTCGTCGGCCCCCAGACCGGCTCGCTCGCCGACTTCGCCACCTCAAACAACTTCGCCCTCAGCCAGATAAGGCAAACGTCGGCTTACTCAAAGGGCTTCAAGGTCGGGGGGAAGTCGTACAGCGTCACGATCCTGAGCAAGGACAGCCAGTCTGACCCCAACCGGGCGTCGGAAGTCGCGAGAGACCTCATCCTCAACAACAACATCGACCTCATGATCACGAGCTCGACGCCCGAGACCGACAACCCCGTTGCCGTCCTTTGCGAATCGGAGGGCGTCCCTTGCGTTTCGACGGTGGTGCCCTGGCAGGCCTGGTACGCAGGCCTCGGCGGGGACCCTGTAAAGCCGGTCCAGAAGTTCGAGTTCAACGTCATGTTCTTCTTCGGGCTCGAGGGTTTTGGCAAATGCTTCATTTCGATGTGGGACCGGATCCGGACGAACAAGGTGGTCGCGGAGATGTTCCCCAACGACGCCGACGGCAACGCGTTCAGAGCTGCCTTCCCGCCCATGGCGAAAGCCGCCGGGTACAAGCCCGTCGACGGGGGCGCCTACCCCGACGGCACGGCCAACTTCACGACCATGATCTCGGACTTCAAGTCGCACGACTGCGAGCTTTTCGTCAATGTCCCGCTGCCACCCGACTTCAACACCTTCTGGAAGCAGGCCGCGCAGCAGGGTTTCAAGCCGAAATTGGCAACGGTCGCCAAGGTGCTCCTCTTCCCTGACGACGTAAAGGCCCTCGGCTCGCTCGTGGACAACGTGGCCACCGATTCGTGGTGGTCGCCTTTCGCTCCCTACAAGTCCTCGCTCACCGGCCTGAGCGCTGCCGGGCTCGCCGAGGCGTACCAGCAAAGCACCGGCCAACAGTGGACACAGGCGATCGGGTCCACCTACGCCGCGTTCGAAGTCGCCTACAACGCCCTCAGCACTGCGAGCGACCCCCACGACCACCATGAAGTGGCCGACAAGCTCCATACCATGAAGTACGAGGGGATGAACGGGGAGATCGACTTCACGAGCGGTCCTGCTCCGGGCGTGGCGGTCATCCCCGCTGCCGGGGTGCAGTGGAAGCCGGGAAAGCCAGGCAAGTTCACCGATTTCCCGTACGCCATGTACGTAGTCGACAATTCGGATGCCCCGTCCTGGCCCCTCAACGGGACTCTTGAGCCGACAAACGCCTGAGCCAGGGCCGCTCCCGGCGCGCACCGCGAGCGCCCCTGCCCCGCCCGGGCGGCCCCCGCTGCTCAAACTTGACCGAGTTAGCAAGCGTTTCGGCCGTGTGACGGTAGCCGACCAGCTTTGCCTCGAGGTCGGCCAAAGCGAGCTGTTGGGAGTCGTGGGCCCGAACGGCGCCGGGAAGACGAGTGTCTTCAGCATCATTTCGGGCGACTTGGCTCCCGACAGCGGCGACGTCGTCCTCGGGGGCCAGGTGGTAAACCGGCTCGGCCCGGCGGCCCGTTGCCGTCTGGGGATCGGGCGCACTTACCAGGTGCCCCGGCCGTTCGAGAAGATGACCGTCTTCGAAAACGTCCTTTTGGCGGCGGAAGCGGGGGCCGGCCTCCGCAGGCAAGCGGCCTACGAGCACACTTTTTGGGTGCTGGGAGAGACGGGGCTCGTCCGCGATGCCAACCGGCCTGCCGGGGAGCTTGGGCTGCTTTCACGCAAGCGCCTCGAGGTCGCGAGGGCGGTGGCCACCCGGCCGCGCCTGCTGCTGCTCGACGAGGTCGCAGCCGGTCTGACCGATCCCGAGGTAGCCGAGCTGATCGCGGTCATCCGGGCCTTTTCGGCAGGCCGCGCCGGCGGGGAGGCCATCGCCGTCATCTGGGTGGAGCACGTGGTGAGGGCGTTGGTGGAAACGGCAGGGAGGCTGGTCTGCCTCGATGGAGGGACGGTGATCGCCGACGGCAAGCCGGAGGAGGTCCTTTCCGACCCCCGGGTAAGGGATGTCTACCTCGGCAGGGAAGAAGAGCTGAGCGACGCGTGAGCACGCTCCTCCAGGTGTGCGACCTCAGCGTGCACCACGGCCAGTTGCAGGCTCTCCACGGCGTCACGCTCTCGGTGGGAGCGGGAGAGGTGGTGGCGGTCATCGGCGCCAACGGGGCGGGCAAGTCGACGCTGCTGCGGACTATCGCCGGGCTGCACGCACCTTCGGCGGGCTCGGTCGTCCTCGACGGGGTGGACATCACCCGTACGGGGCCCGACCGCAGGGTCGCCGCCGGGCTCGTCCTCGTGCCCGAAGGCCGCCGGTTGTTCGGGTCGCTCAACCTCGAGGAAAACCTTCTCACGGGCCGGTATTGCTCACGCGAGGGGCCCTGGGACCTGAAGCGGGTCTTCGAGGTTTTCCCTTGGATGCTCGAGCGCAGGCGCCAACCAGCCTCGCAGCTATCAGGCGGCGAGCAGCAAGCCGTGGCTATCGCCAGAGCGCTCCTCACCAACCCGAGAGCCCTCCTGCTAGACGAGCCGTCGCTTGGTTTGTCGCCCCTTGCGCTCAAGCGGATCTATTCGGTCCTGCCCGAGCTGGTGAGCTCTGGCCTCGGGGTGGTCCTGGTCGAGCAAGATGTCCGCCAGGCGCTCAAGCTCGCCGGGAGCGTCCACTGCCTGCTCGAAGGGCGCCAGACGTTGCAAGGGCGCCCGTCCGAGCTCGACGTTGCGCAAGTCGAGGCGGCCTATTTCGGCATCTCCCAAGCCGGGCGGCGCACGAGCGCGTGACATACCTCAACGCCGTCATCCAGGGGCTGCTGCTCGGTGGGCTGTTCGCCCTGTTCGCCTGCGGCCTGTCGCTCATGTTCGGGGTGATGGAGGTGATCAACCTCGCTCATGGCGACATCGCGGTCGCCGCCGTCTACCTCGGCCTCAGCCTGATAGCGGTGACGCACATCCCTGCGATATGGGTGTTCGTACTGGTCGTCCCGGTCTTCATCGCAGGGGGCTACCTCGGTCAGCGCTACTTCCTCCAGCGCAGCCTCGACTCGGGCCCGGTCACGACCCTCCTCGTGACTTTCGGGCTTTCGATCGTGCTCGAGAACGTCCTGCTCGAGGTCTACAGCGCCAACAGCCAATCGCTCAATATCGGGTCGCTCGTGTCGAGCTCGATCGTGGTGTCGAGCCAGCTCTCGGTGCCCTACCTGTCGATGATCTTCCTCGGTGCCGCCGTCGTTTCGCTTGCGGGCATACACCTTTTCCTGCGCCGGACACGTACCGGGCGGATGGTGAGGGCGGTGGCCGACGACCGCGAGGCTGCCCAGATGGTGGGCGCCAACTACCGGCACCTGTTTGGGGTTGCCGCCGCCATAGCCGCCGCCACGGTCGCGCTCGCTGGCCTCGCGCTCGGGATGTACACGTCGATATCGCCCACAACCGGGCCGTCCTACCTGCTTTACGGCTTCGCTGCTGTCGTGATCGGCGGTCTCGGGTCTCTCTGGGGGACACTGGCGGGCGGGATCGTGCTCGGGTTGGCGACGACGCTCGGCTCTCTCGTCGACCCCGATTTCGGGGCGATGCTCCCGTACCTCGTCTTCCTGGCAGTGCTTGCGGTAAGGCCGCGAGGGCTGTTCCCCAAAAAGGCGGTGCTGTGACGCTCGGCGCTCTGGCGGCTCCCGACGGCACTGCGCCGGGCGGCACGAGCTTTGTCGTCACGCGTTCGCGCCGCTCAGGTACATGGGCCGGCCTGGCCGGCGCATCCGGGCTCGCCGTACTGGCCCTGCTCCCGGCTTTTGCAAGCCAGGGCTTCATTTCCGACCTCGTCAACCTTTACATACTCGTTTGCGTCTCGACGATGTGGAACGCTCTCGCCGGCTACGTCGGCCTGGTCTCGGTTGGCCAGCAGCTGTACATAGGTGCGGGTGCCTACACCGTCCTCGTGCTTGCGCAGCACGGCTGGGAGCCTTTCGCCACGGTACCGGTGGCCGTGGTGGCCGCGGCAGTGCTGGCGGTGCCGGCTTCATGGCTCGTTTTCCGCTTGTCCGGTGCCTACTTTGCGATCGCCACCTGGGTCCTCGCCGAGATCGCCATACTGTTCGTCGCACGCTTCGGGTCCCTCGGCGGTACGACGGGCACGGCCGTCCCAGGCCTCGACGGCTTCGGCGCGGCCAACCTGCTGCGGGATTACTACTGGTTGGGCCTCGGGATCACCGCGCTGTCGGTCCTGGGAGTGTACGCCTTGTTGCGCAGCCGTCTCGGGCTTGTCCTGACAGCCGTAAGGGACAACGAGGTCGGCGCTCGCAGCGTCGGTTCACGGGTTATGACCGCCAAGAGGGCCGTCTACGTACTGGCTGCCGCCGGGTGCGCCGGCGCCGGTACCGTGCTCGCGATCAGCCAGCTCGAAGTCGAGCCGGGCAACGTCTTCAACGTCCAGTGGACCGCTTACATGATCTTCGCCGTCCTGATCGGCGGCCTGGGCACGATCGAAGGCCCCATTGCCGGCTCGATAGTTTTCTTCGTGATGCAACAGACGCTGGCTAATTACAACGCCTGGTACCTGATAATCCTCGGGTCGGTCGCGATGGCAATGGCCATTTGGGCGAGGCAAGGGCTTTGGGGGATCATCACTTCGAGGGCCCCGGTGCAGTTGTTCCCGGTCGGCTATTACGTCCACTTCGGGCCTCGCAGGCCAGGACGTGGCAAGGTTGGTGGTACCGGGCCCGGTGCAGCCGGCCCTGGAGAGGAGGGACCGTGACGACGGAGCGCCAGCTTTTCATCGGGGGGCAAGCCGAGGGTGCCTCGAGCGGCCGGCGCGTGGCCGACGTGGACCCGTTCACGGGGGAGACTTTCGCGACGGTTGCCGCCGCTGGGCCCGAGGACGCCCGGCGCGCGGTCGACGCAGCTGAGGGGGCTTTCGCCAGCTGGGCCGACGTCGCCCCGAGCGAGCGGCGCAGGTTGTTCCTCCGCGCAGCGGACTTGCTCGAGTCCCGGGCGCAAGACGCTGCGTCCCTGATGACTTCGGAGACCGGTGCCATCGCACCGTGGGGCCACTTCAACGTCCACCTGGCAGCCGAGATGCTGAGGGAGGCGGCATCGCTTGTGACCCAGCCTGTTGGCGAGGTGCTGGCCACCTCGATGCCCGGAGCGTTCTCCCTGGCTCTGCGCCAACCTGCCGGAGTGGTCGTGTCTTTCGCCCCCTGGAACGCCCCGATCATCCTCGGTACGCGCGCCATAGCCGCGCCGCTTGCCGCCGGTAACACGGTCGTCCTGAAGCCGAGCGAGCACGCTCCCATTTCCGCCGGCCTGTTCCTGGCGGAGGTGCTATCCGACGCAGGATTCCCACCGGGGGCGCTCAACGTAGTCACGACAGCGCCCGAGGACGCGGCCCAGGTGGCGGAGACGCTCATCTCGGACCCTCGCGTGCGGCGGGTCAGCTTCACGGGGTCGACCAAGGTGGGCCGCACGATCGGCGAGATCGCGGCGCGCCACCTCACGCCAGCGGTGCTCGAGCTCGGCGGCAAAAATTCGGTCATCGTGCTCGACGACGCCGACCTCGACTACGCAGTCAACGCCATCGCCTTCGCGGCCTACATGAACTCGGGGCAGATCTGCATGTCCGCTGACCGGGTGATAGCGCAGCGTCCCATCGTGGCCGAGCTGACGTCCCGCCTCGCCCAAAAGGCCGCCAAACTGCCCGCCGGCGACCCCCGTGACCCCGGCACCCTCATCGGCCCGCTCATCTCCGCCTCGGCCGCCACGCGCGTCGCCGACCTCGTCCAGGCAGCCACCGACAAGGGGGCAGAGCTACTTTCGGGCGGCGGCCGTCCCGATGGCTCGGTGTACCCTGCCTCGGTGCTTTCGGGCGTCAAAGCCGAGATGCCGATCGAAAAGGAGGAGATCTTCGGCCCTGTGTGCACGGTGCTCTCCGTGGAGGGCGACGACGAGGCGATCGCGGCCGCCAACGCCACCTCTTATGGCCTCACCGCCGGGGTGATCACCGAGGATGCCCGCCGCGGCTTCGGCATCGCCCGGCGGCTCAGGACCGGGATCGTCCATGTGAACGACCAATCGGTCGACGACGAGGCTCAGGCACCCTTTGGCGGCGTGCGGGACTCGGGCTACGGGCGCTTCGGCGGGCACGCCGGCATCGAAGCTTTCAGCGAGTTGCGCTGGGTCACCCTCCAGCAGGGTCACCGGCCCTTCCCGTTTTGATGGGGGCATGTCGTTGACCACGCGTTCGCCGCAGCAGCCGGACCCTCCCTACGAGTACCCCGGGTACTTGTCGACAAGGCTACGCGCCCCCCGGATGCCGTTGCAGCCCTTGCCGTACGGGCTTGCGGACAGGTACGGGCCGGTCTTCGGCCCTGCGTGCGTGGGCGAGGGGGACAGCGACCTCACTGTCGGCCACCCGGGCGAACCGCTCGGCGAGAGGATCGTCGTAACCGGCCGGCTTCTCGGACCGGGCGGTCGCCCGGTGCGCGGCCAGCTCGTCGAGATCTGGCAAGCCAATGCCGCAGGGCGCTACCGCCACCATGCCGACCGCCACCCGGCGCCGCTCGACCCGAACTTCACCGGGGCGGGCCGCTGCCTGACAGACGACGAGGGGCGCTACCGGTTCGTGACCGTAAAGCCGGGCGCATACCCCTGGCAAAACCACGACAAGGCCTTCCGCCCCGCCCACGTACACTTCTCCGTCTTCGGGTCGAGCTTCGTCGAACGTCTCGTCACCCAGATGTACTTCCCAGGCGACCCGCTCCTGGCGATAGACCCCATTTTCAACTCGGTCCGTGACCCGGTGGCGGCCGCAAGGCTCGTCTCCAGGTTCGACCTCGCAACGACGGTCCACAATTGGGCGCTCGGCTTCGTGTTCGACATCGTCTTGGGCGGCCGAGAGGCCACCCCCCTCGAGTGATGGCCGGCCAAGGCGGCGTAGCGACATGAGCGGTGCAACGCCGTCACAAACGGCAGGGCCGTTCGTCAGCATCGGGACCGGCTGGGACAGCGGTGCCGGTATGGCCGGCGAGGACGACCTTGGCGCCATCGTGGTGACAGGGCGGTTGCTCGACGGCGGTGGCTCGCCAATAACCGATGCCCTGGTTGAGTTTTGGCAAGCCGACCCCGAAGGCCGCTTCCCGCCCGAGTGCAGGCCGGGCTGGCGCGGTTTTGCGCGCGTGCTCACCGACGACGATGGCCGCTACAGGCTTGTGACCCACAAACCCGGGCCAACGGGGCCAGGCAACAGCGCCCGAGCCGCCCGTGAGGCGCCTCACATCGACGTGTCGATATTTGCCCGCGGCCTGCTCCAGCGCCTCGTCACCCGGGTCTACTTCTCGGACGAAGCTGCCAATCTGGCCGACGGGGTACTCGCGTCCCTCGGTAGCGACGAGTTGAGGTCCCGCCTCGTTGCTCGCCGCCGGGAGGTTGCCGGCAGCCTCGGCTCCGGTCCCAGGGTCCCGCCGGTGTACGACTTCGACATCCACCTACAGGGCGACATGGAGACGGTCTTCTTTGCCCCCTGGTAGCGAGGGGGCGTACGGGGACCTGTTCGGCCTGGTCCTTACGACCGACGCGCTTGCCGATGCCACCTCCGACCACGCGTGGCTGAGGGCGATGCTCGATTTCGAACGTGCCCTCGCCGTCTGTGAAGCCCGGGCCGGAGCCGTCCCGCCCGACGCTGCTGCGTCGATCGAAAAGGCCTGCCTGGCAACAGAGGATTTCGACGTCCGCAGGTTGGGGCGCGAGGGCCGCCTGTCGGGCAACCCCGCCGTGGCACTGGTAAACGAGCTACGCCGGCGCCTCCCCGCTGACATTGCACGCTGGGCCCATTTCGGCGCGACGAGCCAGGACGTCGTCGACACTGCAGCGGCGCTCGTGCTCCGAAAGGTGCTCCTCATCGCGCAGGCAGACAGCTCTCGTGCAGCCGAAGCCGCGGCGGGGCTTGCCGGGCGTTACCGTGACGCGCCCATCGCCGCCAGGACGCTGCTCCGCCACGCATTGCCGACGACGTTCGGGCGCAAGGCGGCAGGGTGGTTGCTGGCGCTACTGGACTCCCGCGACCGCTTGGCCTATGTCAGGCTCAAGTGCCTCGCCGTGCAGTTGGGTGGCCCGGCCGGCACCTTGTCGGCTCTTGGGGACCAAGGCCCGCGCATTTTGGAGATGCTCGCGTCGGAGCTCGGCCTCGCCGCGCCCGTCCTGCCATGGCACACCGACCGGGCGCGCTTCGTCGAGGCCACGGCCGCCCTTGCAATTTGCGCAGGCACGGCGGCAAAAATAGCGATCGATATTTCCCTGCTGATGCAGGACGAAGTCGGCGAAGTCTCCGAACCGGCGGCGGAAGGGCGCGGCGCCTCGTCGTCGATGCCCCACAAGAGGAACCCTGCCATGGCCGCCTCCGTCGGTGCGGCGTGGCGGCTCGCCCAGGGCCACCAGGCGGTCCTCCTCGGCGCGATGGCGCAAGAGCACGAACGCGCCGCCGGCGCCTGGCAGGCCGAAGCCGATGCGTTGACAGGCATGTGCCGCACGGCCGGCGGAGCAGTTGCCGTGACGGCGGACATACTCTCGGGCCTGGAGGTCGATGTCGAGCGCATGAGGTCCAACCTGGAGAGCTATTCGCGCGGCCGGGGTACGCCCACCGCTAAGGGCGCCGGCCCGCTCGAGCCCGACGATGCCGACATCCGCGCTTCGCAATTGCTCGTCGACCGTGCTCTCGCTTACCACAGGGCCAGGGGCCATGAGCAATAGGGGTCAACCAGGCGCTCGAGAGGGCGCCGGGGGTGCCTTTTACCGCGCTGACGGTCCAGCGGCTGCCCCGGTACTCGTCCTGCTCGGTTCTCTCGGCACGACCGCGGATGTCTGGGACAGCCAACTGCAGGCTCTCAGGCCGTGGCTGCGAACACTGCGTGTCGAGCACCCAGGGCACGGGGGGTCGGCCAGGCTCCCCGGCAAAGGCTCGGTGGAAGCTCTCGGTAAAAGAGTGCTGGGGCTTCTCGACGAGCTTCAAGTCGAGCGAGCGAGCGTAGCCGGGCTTTCCCTCGGCGGCCTTGTCGGCTTGTGGCTTGCGGCGAACCATCCCGAAAGGGTGGACAGGCTCGTGCTCGCTTGCACGACTGCCAGGTTCGAAAACTCGGCTACCTACGCCGAGCGCGCAGTGGCGGTCCGGGCAAGCGGCACGGCGCCGCTCGTGCCGGGGGCGCTTTCGCGTTGGTTTACGGACGGTTTTTCGAGGGCCAACCCCGACGTCCCGGCTCGCTACGGCGCCATGCTGGCTGCAATTGACCCCGAGGGTTATGCCTATTGCTGCGAGGCTGTTGCATCGGCCGACTTGCGAGGGGAAGTGGCTGGTATCGAGGCCCCGACGCTCGTTGTCGGCGGAGCACGCGACCCGGTTGTGACGCCGGCGCAGGCTGGCGCCCTTGCGTCGTCATTGAAGGACGCCATGCTTTGCGTGCTCCCTGGTGCTGCTCACCTCGCCAACGTCGAGCAAACCGGGTATTTCAACGACGCCCTCATGGCTCACCTGGTTGGCAGCGCGTCCCGGCGAGGCCTGGAGGTGAGGAAGGACGTCCTCGGCGCGGCCCATGTGCAAAATAGCTTTTCGCGCGCCTCGGAGCTGAGCTCGGACTTCCAGGAACTGCTCGGGAAATGGCCCTGGGGCGAGATCTGGGCGAGGCCGGGCCTCGACCGCCTTACGCGCCGCCTGCTCGCCATTGCGATGTTGGTCGCCCTCAACCGCCCCGAGGAGCTCGAAATGCACATCCGGGCGGGGCTGCGGGACGGCATCACGGTCGATGTCCTGAAAGAGGTACTCCTCCAGACGGCTATTTACGCCGGAGCGCCCGCCGCGAACGCCGCGTTCGCCATCGCCGACCGCGTGGTCCTCGAAGGACAAGACCCGGCAATTTAACCATCCTCAGCCCGGCGTCCGGCCGTGCGCCGGTGCTGGTCAGCGAGCCGCCGCGAGCTGGGTTTCCACACCGTCCAAGAGGTACTTGAGGCCCTCGCTGAACTGGCGCGGGGTGGTATAAGCAGCCAGCTGCTTCTCGAGCCCGGTAATCTTCTCCGCCGGGGGGGCCCAGCGCGAACGGCCGGCTTCGAGGGCCGAAAACCCGACGGTGTAGGTGTGCACGGCTGCGTAGGCGCGCTTAGCCGAGGGGTCGTCAAAGCCTGCCGAACGAAGGGTGCCCATTATCGCGTGCATCCGTTCGACGGCGGCCGGTGAGACAACCGGGTGGCTCAAGTAGACGTCGAGCGCAGCGGGCTGCGAGACGAGGAAGGCGTGCAACTTTTCTGCCGCCTCTTCCACCCAGGAGCGCCAACCCGTTGCCCGCGCCGACGGGCGCCAGGACTCGGCGAGGAGGCGGTCGACCACCTCGTCGAGGAGGTCGCCCCGGTCGCGAACGTGACGGTAGAGCGACATCGGGGCCACTCCGAGGCGTTCCGCAAGGCTGCGGATGGTCATCTGCTCGTAGCCGCCCGAAGTTATGACTTCGGTGGCCGCATCGACTATCAGGGAGCGAGAGATGCTGCCCCAGGCAGTGCGCCGTGGGACGCTCCTGCTCTTGGCCTGTGCTTGCCTGCCGGGTGAACTTTGCTTGCGAGGGGGCATGGGGCTCGTCAGCCTAGCTCCGGTCGGGGCCATGGCCCGCGAGTGCGAGGTTCGAGACGGCGGTCGTCGCCGACGACGTCAACGCCACCAGCGGCTGACCGGCTCGTCGGAGGCCGGAGCCGGTTTCAGGCCCGGCGCCGGCGGCGCTTGCTCACCAGCACGACCAGGAGGGCGGCGGCGAGGACTTCCAGCACGAGCGTTATCAGCCAGTGCCGCGCCGGGTTGAGGAACAGCGCCCGCACGATCACGCCGCCGATAAGCGAGCCACCGACCCCGCACGCGAGCGTCCACCAAAACCCTATTGGGTTGGGCCCGGGGACGACGAGCCTCCCTAGGCCGCCTATCAGGAGGCCCCCGATGAGGATGCTGAAAAGGAGGAAGAGCACCCTTCCATGGTGCCACCACAATGTGAGCAACTAGGCGCGCCCCGGTCCCACGCCGGGACCGGGCCGTCAGTGCGCCCGAAGTTTTTTTATCAAATCCCTCTTGCGCTTTTAGCGGCCGGGCCTTATTGTTTCTTCAAGGTCCTCGGGGTGATGACGACCGAAGAGCCGGCATGAAGAGAGTGTAAGCCGGTCGCGCTGGTGGCCTATGGCCAGAGGTGACGTTCTCTCTAAGTGTCACCCCCGAGGATCCCTTTTTTTTGTCAGGTTGACGGGCGGAGCGATGCCCGCAGCTCGGCGTGGACGGCGTCGGGCGGTGCGGCCAGGTGGGGCCCCACCAGTTGGTCCCAGCGGGCAAACCCACCTGCCTCCTTGAAGTCGACGGCGTGCGCTTCGACGGTCTCCCACTGCACGAAGAGCCAGTACTCCGAAGGGTGTTCGATACCCCGCTGCAGCTCCGCCCCGTGGAAGCCGGGTGCAGCCGCAAGCGTCGCCTTGAACTCGCCGAAGGCACGCTCGAACTCATCTTCGGAGCCATGGGTGACGCTCAGTCGTGCCACCTCGAGGACCATCCGACGATTGTGCCCCTCCGGGCTGCTCGGGACAAGCTCGCGCTTTTCGGGCTCCGGTCCGTCTGTTGAGGCTCTCGCAGCGATCAGGCCTCGCTGAGACAATACTTGAGGGTAGAATCATTGAGTACTGAAGTAATGGCTAACTACGACGGGTAACGAGACGCTTTGACCGAGTTCGCCTGGCTTGATGCCGCCGAGCAGCGCATTTTTCGCGCCTATGCAAGGTCGGCCAGGGCGCTGTTCGTCCAGTTCGACCGTGAGCTCCAGGCCGAGGCCGGCCTGCCGCGCACTTATTTCGAGATCCTCTGGCTGCTCGACGCGGCGCCGGGAGGCGAGATGCGGATGAGCGACCTCGCGGCGGCGACGGGTTCGCAGGCGAGCCGGATCACATATGCCGTCAGCCGGCTGGAGGCAGCAGGCCAGGTGCGCCGGGAGCTTTGTGCCGAAGACCGCCGGGGCTGGTTCGCCGTGATCACGGACGCCGGCCGTCAAATGTTGAGCCGGGCTGCTCCCCACTACGCGGCCATGGTCCGGCGCTACTTCCTGGAGCCGCTCTCACCCGCCCAGCGAGAGCAGGTTGTCGAGGTCGGCGACGCCATCTTGGGCGAGCTTGCCCGGAGCGCCCAGGTCGCCACGGCCGAGCCCGGTGCACCTGCCCCGCTCACCGGCATGCCTGAGCCGGCCGCGGTATGAGGGCGGGGGGCTACGACGCATCACCAACGGTAACCGGGGTCATTGGCGGCCGAGGAGGCCTGTGGTGACCGGTCAGAAGGAGAGGGACAAGTGAGTGCCATTGGGGCAGTAAATGGGGCCAACGGAGCCGCTAAGGCACCGATCGGGGTGGCGAGCGCCTCTCACCACCCGGGCCGCTACAAGTGGATAGCGCTGTCCAACACCACCCTCGGCGTGCTGATGGCGACCGTCAACTCATCGATCATCCTGATCGCGCTCCCCGACATCTTCCGTGGCATCCACTTGAACCCTCTCTCGCCCGGTAACACCAGCTACCTGCTCTGGATGCTGATGGGCTTCATGGTCTGCACCGCAGTCCTGCTCGTGAGCTTCGGGCGGCTCGGCGACATGTTCGGGCGAGTGCGCATGTACACGCTGGGTTTCGCAGTTTTCTCGGCGTTTTCCGTGCTGCTCTCGGTGACCTGGCTCAACGGCTCGGCTGGGGCGCTCTGGCTCATCCTCATGCGGGTAGGACAGGGCATCGGCGGGGCGCTGCTGTTCGCCAACTCGGCGCCGATCCTCACCGATGCCTTCCCGGCTCGCCAGCGCGGGCTCGCGCTCGGGATAAACAGCGTCGCCGCCATTGCCGGTTCATTTATCGGCTTGGTACTTGGCGGCGTCCTGGCACCGGTCCAGTGGCACCTGGTGTTCCTCGTCTCGGTGCCCTTCGGCATCTTCGGGACGATCTGGGCGAGGTTGATGCTCCGCGAGGTCGGCGAGCGCCATCCCACCAAGATCGACTGGTGGGGCAATGTGACCTTCGCGGTCGGGCTGGTTGCGCTGCTCATCGGCATCACGTACGGGATCCTCCCCTATGGCGGCCACACAATGGGGTGGACGAGCCCGCGCGTGATCACCGAACTGGCCCTCGGGCTCATATTGCTGACGACGTTCGTCGTCATCGAGCGCCGCGTCGAATCGCCGATGTTCAACATGTCCCTGTTCCGCATCCGGGCATTTTCGGCGGGCAACATCGCGACCCTGCTCGCCTCGATCGGGCGGGGCGGCCTGATGTTCATCCTCATCATCTGGCTCCAGGGGGTATGGCTGCCCCAGCACGGTTACAGTTTCACAGTCACGCCATTTTGGGCCGGCATATACGTGCTGCCCCTTACAGCCGGCTTCCTCATCGCCGGGCCTATCTCCGGTGCTCTGTCCGACCACTTCGGCGCCCGGCCGTTCGCCACGGGCGGGATGGTGCTCTCGGCGCTCGCCTTCGGGCTGCTCGAAGCGTTGCCTGTCAATTTCTCCTATGTGTTCTTTGCCTTGTTGCTCTTGCTTATGGGCTTGGCGATGGGCATTTTCTCCTCACCCAACCTGGCCGGCATCATGAACAGCCTCCCGCCCGACAAGCGCGGGGCGGGGGCCGGCATGCTCACCACCTTCCAGAACTCTTCGATGGTGCTGTCGATCGGCGTCTTCTTCACGCTGATCATCCTCGGGCTCGCCAACTCCTTGCCACGTTCTCTTTACAACGGGCTGGTGTCCCAGGGCGTACCGGCGGCGGCCGCTCACAAGGCAGCCGCGCTCCCGCCGGTGTCGAGCTTGTTCGCGGCCTTCTTGGGCTATAACCCGATCCGCACCCTGCTAGGTCCCGCGATCAGCCATCTCCCCGCGAGCAAGGTTGCTTTCCTGACGGGCCGCGCCTTTTTCCCGCGGTTGATCTCGTCGCCGTTCCATTCGGGCCTGGCAGAAGCGTTCACCTTTGCCGTTGTCGCGTGCCTCGTAGCGGCGGCTGCCTCGTGGATGCGCGGCCCGAAGTACCACTACGGCGACGAGATCGGTCCTGTAGCGGCGACCGGGGAAAGCACCGAGCCCGAGGTCGTTGGGGCGGACGGCGAGGTTGTCGAGGCGCCGCAGCCAGGCGTGCCTGCGCACCGCTGAGCCCCGGCGGCCGGCGCGCGGGGGCACCCAGGTGTACATTACGAGGGTGGGCCCGAAGTGCGTCAAAGTACTGGCAAACTTGGCCCTTCTCTTTGTCTTCCCAGTGGCTGAAGGGGCGTCCGGCGGTGTGGCCAGCCGGCCAGGGCCAGGCTCCTCCTGCTCGACTTCGGGGTCCAAGGCGATGACGGTCGGCGACCCCGAGATCGCCTTTGTGCCTGCCATCAAATCGGTCGAGCTCACCCCTGAGCGAGGTGGGCTCATCGTGGAGTACGACTTCGCCAGCGCGTTGAAACCGGTGCCGGAAGGGGTCTATTTTTCCTGGGCCGTCTACCTGTACCGTGCCCGGAGTGACGCCGACAGTGCCACAAAATCTGTCGAGCTCGAGGTGCAGGACAGGGGTACCGGCTGGGACCCGGCTGGCTGGACGATCCTGGCTGCGACCTATTACACCTCGAGCCCGGTAGCAGGCAACATCAGTACCGACGCCGGCCGCAAGCAGCTGCGGGTCTTTTTCCCGGCAGGCTTCGCCAACCTCGAGCCCCCGTTTTACTGGTTCGCCACCCAGGAGGAGTACCGCTCCTACTTGCCGGCCAAGACGATCGACCACAACATCTTCGGGTCGGTGAACACCGACTGCCCGGCGGGCGTACGGCAAAGCCCCAACAGCCTGCCCAACCCTGCAAAGCTCGTGGCCGCCGGCTGACGCTGTACGGTTTGGCCCCCGGGGGCAGTGGTCCCCTCCGGCCCGAAGCTGTTATTCTGCGGCTACGAAATGCCCCTTCTCCACCTCGGCGAGAGGCGGAGGGGCGTTGTGGGCGATGACCGTTTCGACGGACAGGCCACCGAAACGGCGACGCCCCGGCCACGCTTCGCTGCCCATTTCCATAAGGCTCGGCCGTGGGCCGTCGCCCGGTGGCGCAGCCAAGCTGCCGCGCCGGCCCCCGGGGGATGCGCCGCTCCCGCTTAGGGGATGGAGCGACGTCTTCGAATAACGGCGCTCAGCTCCGTCGCCCGGTACAGAGGCGGCATCTACTGCAAGCGCTCTGGGAGCAGCGGTGCCCGCTTTGCCATCGTGCCCACCCGGCCGGTCTTTCCCGTTGAGCCCCTGCCACTTACGGTGCAGCTGGGGGACCGCCGTCAGGAGATGTTGCGTGTAGGGGTGCTTGGGGTTGCCGAAGACCTTCTCGGTGTCCCCCATCTCGACGATTGCTCCCTTCCGCAGGATTATGGTCCGGTCGCTTATGTAATTACCAAGGGAGAGGTCGTGAGTTATGAACAGCACCCCGAGGCCCTTTTGCTTGAGGCCGACGAGCATGTTCAAGACGTCGACCCGGGTCGAGGCGTCAAGCATGCTTATGATCTCGTCGGCCACCAACAGCTTGACTTCCAGCAATAGGGCGCGGGCCACCAACAGGCGTTGGAGCTGCCCGCCCGAGAGCTGGTGGGGGAACTTGTTGAGCACGTCCGCCGGGTTGAGAGCCACTGCCTCGAGAGCGGCCTCGAGCTTGGCGTGCCAAGCGGCCCGCGAAAAAGCCGCGAAGTACTCCTGGCGCAGCATCTCGAAAACCCGGTCGGCCTTATAAAGCGGGTTGTAAGAACTAAAAGGGTCCTGGAACACGCCCTGGACTTGCCGGTAGTAATCGTGCAGGCCCGATTTGGGCAACGTAGTCACGTCGGTGCCCTCGAAGAGGAGGCGCCCGGCGGACGCCGGTATGAGCCTGAGGATGATCTTGCCGAGCGTCGATTTGCCGCTCCCGCTCTCCCCGATGAGCGAGACGACCTCTCCGTAGCTGATATCGAAACTGACCTGCCTCAGCGCGGGCTCGAGGCCGCCCCCGAACGTGCCGGACTTGTAGACCTTGGAAAGCCTGTCGACCTCGAGCATGCTCATGGTGCGGCACCTTGGACCTGTTTTGCGGCCTTTTGACCAACGTCTTGCGCGGCCTTCCAGCAGGCCACATGGTGGCCCGGCTGCAACTCGAGGAACGGCGGCTCTTGCGAGCACTTGTCGAACGCAAAAGGGCAGCGGTCGCGGAAACGGCAACCGGCCGGCGGGTTGAGGAGCGAGGGTGGCCGGCCGGGGATACCGACAAGGGGAGCCTCGTCGTAGCGGATGCCCACCTCGGGCAGGGATGCGAGCAACAGTTGGGTGTAGGGGTGCAATGGCTCGTCTATTACGGTGGCGGCATCGGCCTTCTCGGCCAGTTTGCCTGCGTACATCACCATGATGGTGTCGGCGATCTGGGCAAGGACCGACAGGTCGTGAGTGATGACGATCATGCTCTTCACGAACTGGCGGTCGCGGAACTCCGTCAGCATCTCGGCCACCGCTTTTTGGGTGGAGACATCGAGGGCGGACGTAACTTCGTCGGCGACGAGCAGGGAAGGGTTGAGTACCGTAGACATTACCATCGTCGCCCTTTGGCGCATCCCGCCGGACAGCTCGAAGGAGTACTTGTCGAGAAGGCCGGGCGGCAATCCGACAAGGGCCACGCGCCTTTCGAGCTCTTCGAGCACGCTCGCGTACCTGACGCCACGCGACTTGAGGAGGTCGGAAATGATCCGGCCTATCTTCCTCGTCGGGTTGAGCGCGCTCATCGCATATTGCGGGATGATCGAAACCTCGCGCAGGCGGAACTGGCCCATGGCGCGGTTGTCACCGATCGGGAGGAGCTTGCCGTCGAGGTACACCTCGCCGCCCACATGTTTCATGCGCTCCTCGAGGAAGATCAGGCTGTTGCCGAGAGTGGACTTGCCGCAGCCGGACTCCCCGGCCAAGCCCATGATCTCCCCGTCGGCTATCGAAAATGTCACGCCGTCCACCGCCCGGATCTCGCCCCGCCGCGCCCGGTAGGCGACCCGCAGGTCCTCGACCCTGAGGCTCACATCTCCCTCAACTTCGGGTTGAAGACCTCGTCGAGGCCTACGTTGGCGATGAGCAACGCCGCCACCATGAGGGTCATTACCGCGCCAGGCGGGATAAACCACCACCAGACGTGCAGGACGAGGGCGCTCCATTGCTGCGAGTTGAACATCATGTCCCCGAGGGAGATCGAGTTGGTGGGCCCGAGCCCGAGGAAGTCGTAGCTCACCGCGATGAGCATGGAGCTGCCAAAGAGGAGCACGAACACTAAGAACAGGTAAGACGCCATGTTGGGCGCTATGTCCTTGATCACGATGCTCGGGCCGCGCTTGCCTGACATGCGGGACAGGTCGACGAAGTCGCGCGAGCGCAGGGTGAAGGTTTGTGCCCGCACCGCCCGGGCCACCCAGGGCCAGGTCGTGACGCCGATGAAACAACCCTCGAAGAAGGCGCTGTGCTGCTTCAGGTAAGCCCCGATCACGATCAACAGCACAAGTGCCGGCATCATCACGACGATGTTGGTGAACATCTGGAGAACTTCGTCGACCACGCCACCTCTCCAGCCGGCGGTGAACCCGATCACGAGGCCGATGAGCGCAGCGCAGGCGGCTCCGAGGAACCCGACGAGGTAGCTGTCACGGAGGGCGAAAAGCACCTGGGAAAAGACATCCTCCCCGAAATAAGTGGTGCCGAGCAAGTGCTTCAAAGACGGGTGGAGGTTGGGCTGGGCCACGAACTTCGCCGCCGAGTACGGGGCTACCAGGGGGCCAAAAATAGCTGCCAGGACGAAGACCACCTCGATGCCCAGGCCTAGCACGAGCTTTTTGTTGCGGAGCGCGAAGTACATGAACTCCCAGCGCCGGCTACCAACCGGGACGGCTACCGCAGCGGTGGCGACTCTACCCGGCTCAGTGCCCGCCGTCGTGGGAGGGGTGGTCCCGACGCTCACGCCGGCGCCCCTTGCATGCTGAGGCGCGTCCTCGGGTCAACCAACACGTAGACGATGTCGATGACGAAGTTGGCGAGGCACACGCCGATGATTATGAACAAGAAGATGCCCTGCAACAAGAAGTAGTCCTGGGCGTTGATCGCCTGGTAGATGAGGTGCCCGAGGCCCGGGTACCCGAAGACGATCTCGGTGACGATGTTGCCCCCGATCACCGTCCCGAGCGCCAACGCGAGGCCGGACAGCTGGGGCAGCACGGCGTTTCGGTAGGCGTACCGGCGCACCAGGCGTTGAGAGGCCCCGAGCGAACGGAGGTAGCGGGCGTAGTCCGTTTCGAGCTCGTAGATGACGAGGCTGCGCATACCGATCGCCCAGCCGCCGAAACTGACGAGGAACACTGTGAAAAATGGCAGCACCCAGTGTTGTACCGCGCTCCAGATGAAGGTCCAGTTGGCACCCGGGACGAGCCCTTCTGCGTACCCACCCGAGATCGGGAACCAGTGGGCGACCTCGCCGAGGTAGAAGGCCAGGGCCAAGGCGAGCCATGGGTAGGGGGAGGCCTGAAAGAGGTAGGCGACCGGCAGGACCGTGTCGTCGAGGGCTTTGCGGCGAGCCGCCATGGCTCCCACCCGGTTGCCGAGCACGTAGCTGAGCACGATCGCAGGCACCAGCAGGGCGAGCGTGTAGGGGGCCGCATCCCACACGATGCGAGTGACGGGGGCGGGGAACTCGTAGAGGCTAACACCCATATTGCCGTGGAGGAGCCCGTCCCAAAAATGCCAGTACTGGTCCCAAAGTGGCACGTTCAGGCCAAAAGCCTTCGAGTAGACCTTGTACAACGCTTGCCAGGTCCCGGGCGACCCGGCGCCCTGGACGCTGAACCTCTGGAGGTAGGCCTGTACCGGGTCACCCGGGATCAGCCGGGGGATCACCCAGTCGATCGTGGCGCCGAACCAAAATGCCAGCACATAAGTAAGGATTTTCCTGGCAAAATAGCGTTTCACCAAAGTCTCCGAAACAGCTCCCGAAAGGCCGAAGGGCCCACCACCTCAATCTAGAGGCGGCGGGCCCCAGCCAAAAGCTCGGTCGGCTAAGCCGCCCGCGGCCGGTCCTTAGTGGGCCGGGCGGAGGTCAGCCAGCGCGAACACCGTCGTGGTTGCCCCCAGCCAACTGAACCAGAGGACCGGGGTGTTCTGGTCGTCGGGGTTGGTCGAGGAGGGGTAGTTGGTCCAGTAAGTGGTGTTGCCCTGGAACCATGCGCCGTTGTACCAAAGCGGGATCTCGGGCAGGTTCTGGAGGAAGTCCGCTTCGAGCTGGCCGTACAGCGCGTTGACCTTGGCAGTGTCGTTGGGGTTGGTGACGGCGGCCTGCTCCAAGGTCGACCAGGCACCGGGGTCGCTGAAGCGTTCCAGGTTGAGGCCGGCAGCCTCTTCGTTGGTCTTGCCGCCGATGGGCAGCTGGAAGACCCGGTCGAAGTAGCTGTAGGGGTCCGAGCTGGCCTGGGCATTGTTATCGAGGCACATGTCGTAATTGCCGCTGTCCTCGTCGGACGTCTTGGTGTTGGCCTCCGGGTAGATGAGGCTTATGTGGATCCCGATCGACTCGAGCTCGGTGGCGATGATCTGGACGGCTGCAACCCAGTCGCTCCAGCCCGTCGGCACCATCAGGCTGAGCGTCTGGCCTTTGTAGCCGGACTCCGCCAGGTACTTTTTGGCGAGGGCCGGGTTGTAGCTGTACCCGTACTGCTTGACCACGCTCTGGTCGATGTAGCTGTCGAGGTTGGGCAGCAACCCCGTCGGGTTGGCCGGTGCCACGATGCCGTCGTAGTCACCCGTGACGATCGCTTGCGGGTTGACCCCGTAGGCGACGGCCTTGCGGAAATTAAGGTTGCTCATCGGGGCTTTGGCGGTGTTGAGCTCGAGCCACGTGGTGTTGGCTGACAGCATGTAGGGGGTCTTGGGGTAATAGGTCTTGAGGAAGGTGTCACCCCCGGTGACCATCAGGCTGTTGATCCCCGGGAGGAAGTTGTTGCTCCAGTCCAGGTTGCCACTGAGCAACGCCGACAGCTCGACCGAGTTGGAGCCGTTGACCGCGTCGCAGAGGTACTTGAACTTGAAGGACAGGCCGAGGTCTTTTATGGCCCACCAATTGGGGTTGTCCTGGTAGCACTGCTCGCCGAGACCGGCGGCCCCACCCGTGGTATTGGTGGCGACGAGGGTCATCGGCCCGCTCCCGATCGGGGTGAGGTTTGCCCCAGTCAACTGCTCCGTGCTCGACAGTGCTGACCAGATCGATTGCGGCAGGATGGGGTTGTTCCACAGGAAGTACTGCCAGGCGGCGTAGGGCGCCGGGGACTTGAAGGTGACGGTGACGGTGTTGCCGCTCGCAGTAGCGCCGATAAGTCCTTCGGGTACGAGCGAGCTGTAGCCCACGCCGGGGTTGGTCTTGGCGAGGTTGATGGTGTAGGCCACGTCGGCGCCGGTCAGGGCCG
>DATJMJ010000095.1:0-49829 GCA_035508795.1 Acidimicrobiales bacterium | reverse complement strand
ACGGCAAGGGCGAGCCCGGCGACGCTGAGCGCGCCGTACAACGCTCGCGAACGCGCGCTGGCGCCGCCGTCATCCTGCGACCGACCTGGACTTCCCATCCTGCATTGCATACGGCTCTCCACGCTCGACTCCTGAGTAACGACCAATGACCAACGACCAGCGACCAGCGAGAAACGACAAACCAGCGCCCCCCGGCGCCCCCCAAGCGCCGAGGTGCCCGGACCTCCTGCTGTCCCGCTGTGCCAACCGGCCTTTTCTGGGCCACCGGCCTTTTCTGGGCCGCCGGCATTTGCTGCGCCACCGGCCAGCACAAACGGTACATGGGCGACAATACCGGCTGGCCATGGCCCCGAGACGGCAGCTTGGGCCAATCGGCCCGGGCTGTGCGGGATATGGGTGGGCCTTCAGGCCGCCTCGGGCGGTTGCGGCCTTGTTGGCCGCCGCTGTGGCTGTGGCCGCCTCGGGCGGGGCTGGCGATCGCAGGTGCTGCGCCCAGCACGCTAGGGTGGCGCGATCTGTTACGTGATGTCCTAAGGGAAGCGCCAGGTGCCCACCGGCGCGGGACGGTTGGAGCTGGCCGGCATGCCTAATGCCGATGCTCCTATCCAGGTGAGCGTGCGGGGGTTGGCGAAGCGCTTCGGAGGGGTAGTTGCCCTCCGGGGTGTAGACGTCACGGTCCGCCAGCACGAAAAGGTCGCTTTTATCGGCCCGAGCGGCTGCGGCAAGTCCACTCTTCTCCAGGTCATCGCCGGCCTCCTCGAGGGTGACGTCGGCGAAGTAGAGGTAGCAGGCGGCAGATCGGCACCCGAAAGGTTGGCCTGCTGCGCCATGATGCCGCAAAGAGACCTGCTGTTGCCTTGGCGGGATGCGCTCGGCAACGCCTGCATCGCTCTCGAAAACAGGGGGGCCAAGCGTAAGGACGCTCGTGAGCAGGCAAGGCCGTTGTTCGACCGCTTCGGGCTCGGCAAGTTCGAGCGCCTCCACCCGGCGCAACTGTCGGGCGGGATGCGCCAGCGAGTGAGCTTCGTGAGGACCTTGATGGCCGAAAAGGACGTGCTGCTCCTGGACGAACCCTTCGGCGCCCTCGACTCGATCACGCGGGCCGAAATGCAGGAATGGCTCCTCCATGCCATGGCCGAGGTGCCACGCACGGTCTTGCTCGTGACCCATGACGTCGAGGAGGCATTGTTCCTTGCCGACCGCGTGGTCGTGCTTTCTGCACGCCCGGGACGCACCGTCACCGTCCTGTCATCGAACGCGGTCCCTGGGCGCCCGAGGCGTGAGACCGTGACGAGCCCCGAGTTCGTGAAGCTTCGCGAGCAGGCACTCGAGGCGCTCGAAAAGTGAGCGCCACTCAGCTCCGCCCGGGGACGGGCGCCCGCAGCTTTGAAAGTGGGGCGGCAGACCTCTACTTCGGTCCCACCAACGAGCGCCGACCGGCGTGGCGGCGCCTCGTATCCGACTATGGGGCCGCTGCCGGGTTGCTCGCCCTGGTCATCGTCGCCTGGCAGGTGGTCGTGACTATCGCAGGCCTGCCGGAGTACGCCTTGCCAGTCCCGTCGGAAGTCGCAACATCGCTCTACAACGACTGGCCGAACATCCTTGGCCCCGCATCGCTCACGACACTTCGCGAGGTGCTCGCAGGCTTCGCGATGGCGGTCGCCGGAGGGACCGGCATCGCGGTGGTCCTCCACCTGTCAGGACTGTTGCGCAAGGCCGTCTACCCTTTGCTGATCGCCTCTCAGACGGTCCCTGTGATCGTACTGGCGCCTGTGCTCGTTGTCCTTTTTGGCTTCGGCATCTTCCCGAAGCTCATCGTCGTCGGTCTGATCTGCTTCTTCCCGATCGTCGTCAACGGCGTGGACGGGTTGCGCTCAGTCGACCGCGAGTACGTCTTGATGATGAGGACGCTCCACGCCAGCCGGTGGGCCATCTTTCGCCGTGTCGAGTTCCCCGCTGCGCTCCCGCAAATCTTTTCAGGGATGCGTATCGCCGCTACTTACGCGTCGATCGGGGCAGTCTTTGGGGAGTGGGCTGGCTCGAACGCGGGGCTCGGCTATGTGATGCTGGCTGCGGAGCCGAACTTGCTGACGGCCCGTATGTTTGCGGCGATCGTTATCCTCAGCGTCATCGCCACTTTGCTGTTCGGCACCGTGTGCCTGGCACAGCGGCTCCTGGCACCATGGAGCCGAGGGGAAGGAGCCAGGCGATGACACCAATACCAGCGCAATGTTGCTCGTACCCGGCAAAACGAAAGCAAAGGGAGCCCTCACCATCATGCGCCTGAGAATGATGCCAGCCTTTCTCACCAGCCGTTCTGCGCGCCGCAAGAGGTTGCCAGTACTAGTCGCAGCGCTTGCCGCGGTGGGGATGGGCACGAGCCCCGCGGTGGCCGGTGCCGGCGAGCTCAGAGCTGCGACAGGTGCGACCTCGGTGAGCCTCGAGCTCGACTGGGTGCCGAACCCTGACCACGTCTCGCTCTATTACGCCAAGGAAAAGGGATTTTTTTCCAAGGCTGGGCTCAATGCCGATTTCCTTGTGCCGTCGGACGTCACCGACCCGATCAAACTGGTGGGCCTCAACAAGGTTGACCTGGCGATCTCGTACGAGTCCGAACTGTTTTACGCCCAGCAGGAAAAACTCCCGGTCGAGGCGGTGTCGACCGTCGTGCCCGTACCCCTCAACTCGCTTATCGTGCTACCTCGGTTCCATGTGACGAGGCTCTCGCAGATGAAGGGCAAAACGCTTGGCATTACCGGTATCCCGAGCGACGGCGCCATCTACCAGATGTTGTTGAAGACTGCTCACCTGACTGCCAAGGAAGTCCCCACGGTCACCGTGGGTGCGGACCTTGTGCCAGCCGTCCTGTCGGGCAAGGTTGACGCCATCCTTGGCGGCTACCGCAACGTCGAGGCCATCCAGATCGCGCAGGAGCTGGGAAAGAAGCCGACTGTTTTCCCGGCGTCGGAGCTGGGAGTTCCGAACTATGCGGAGCTTGTCCTGGTCGCTAACCGTAACCGTCTGGGCAGCGACCCGGCCTACGCTTCCGAAGTGAAAAGCTTTGTGGGCGCCCTGACATACGCCACAGCCGCCGCCATCGCCGACCCCGCGGGGACGACCTCGATCATGGAGCGGGTGACTCAGTACACCACCGAGTTCTTGAAAGTCAGCGTCCCCTACACGTTGTCGCTCATCAAGCCGGCGGCGGGGCAAAAAATAGGCTGCATGTCGGAGGCGGGGTGGCAGAGCTTCGGCAACTGGATGAAGTCCGAGTCGCTCATTTCCATCGTGCCCAATGCGAGCGTGCTGACCACGGACCAGTACCTGCCGTACTCCTGCTGAAGCCGGCCAGAAATGGGTTTTGACGCCGGTACTAGGGGTTGGAGCTGGCCCGAGGCCTGAGCCTCCTGGCCGGAGGGGGTTTCCCGACGCCCTCGCTCGTCCTGGCGCCCTCGCCCTCGCCCTCGCCCCTCGCCCCCGCCCTCGCCCTTAAGGGGTGTCACAACCACGGCCCCTCAAGTGTCTTAGAGGCTGAAAATCCAAAAAGAGGAGGTCACACGACATGCAACCGAGAACCCAAAACCCCGCCCAGGCAGTCCCAGGAGCTATGGACGCCCTTTTGTCAGCGGCGAAAGTAGGCAAGGACGCCGCCGCCAAGGCCGGCGTGCCAATATCGACGCTCGATCTCGTCGAAACACGCTCGAGCCAGATCAACGGGTGCGCTGTCTGCCTCGACATGCACACTCGAGCCGCCAAGAAGCACGGCATCACCGAGCCTCAGCTGCACACTCTCGTGGCGTGGCGCGATTCGCCTTATTTCGACGAGGCGCAGCGGGCGGCGCTGGCGCTGGCCGAGGCCGGGACGCGCCTTGCAGACCGGCCAGGCGATTTCCCGGACGAGGTCTGGGAGATGGCGGCGAAGCACTTCGACGAACCGGCGCTCGCCGCTCTCGTGCTCAATATCGCCCTGATCAACGCCTGGAACCGGCTGAACGTCATCACCGGCCAGGTAGCGGGGGAGTGGACTGCCAACTACGTCAGTTAGGCGATTTCTCCGGGAAGACTGGACCCTTTCCTGATGTGCCGGAGCGCGGCCGGGGGCGACAGCTCTCGCAGCCTGGTCGCGCACCGGTAGCGCGGGTGCGGGGGCGCGCTCCTCGGACCGCCTCAGGCGCGCCTGGTCGCAATGGGTGCACTCTGGTCGCGCTCGAACACTCTGGTTGCGGCCGGTGGTGGTTTTGGCCCACGAACCGCGACCACGATGCTCAGGCGCGACCAGAGTTAATGCAGCCGGAGCTGAAAAATCACCCGGCGCGATCCGCCAAACGCTCTTCGTCGCCGAGGGGCCCCAACGACGGTGGTTTCCTTGCAGAGCGGTCCTGGTGTTCCAGCGCGATGACACCTGCTTGGCCCCAGCCCAGCCCGGCCCAGCCCGCACGGTGCGGCAAGGGCTGCCTTTGCAGGGCGGCGCGGCAGCCGGCGCTTTAGCCATCGGACGGATCAGCGAAGATGGTCGGGTGACAGCGCCAGAGCCGGAGGCAGAGGGAGGTGGAGAGGCGCCGCCGTCCGGGGCCGAACGCTGGGCCCGCCAGTACCAGGGATGGGTTATCGCTCTCGCCCTGGTGGTGATGGTTGGGGCAGTCGTCCTCTTGTGGCCGGGCCGACCGGGCGCTCCAGCAAATGAGCTCAGCGTGGTGCCGCCCTCCCCGGTGCGGCTGGCGGCAATGGCCCAGTGGTACGAGCGCCACGGCGCGTCTGGAGCGTTCGACGGCTCTTCCGCTCCGTTCGGATGTGCGGTGTACCCGATGGCCACCGGCCAGTTGGGTTCGGGGCGCTCGGTTGCCTACACGCAGGTTTTCTGCGAGCAGTGCCCACCGAGCCATTTGAGTGGCTTGACCCCGGTCGCCTTCAGGCTGCACGGAGTAGTGGTCGAGTCAGCCGGAGTCGCCGTTGGGGCGGGTGGCCCGGGATTTTTGGAAAAGGTGAAGCGGTATTTCCCGAGACAGCTTTGGAGCGCAGCAACCGACCAACAAATCCCGGCCTTGGACATGGATCTTCTCGAGGCCGACGCGTTCCAGGTGGCCGGCTGCTCCAAGTAGCGGCGATACCTGAAGTCATCTAGGAAGATGAGGCGTTTCCATTTGGGTCAAAGTAGGTAAAAGTGAGGCGCAATAACGTTTATCGTGGGCGCGGCGCCCGGTGGCAACGAGCTGGGCACCAAGGACGGCGGCATCACTTCGGCGACAGTTTGTGGTCGTCATTGGCCCGTAAAGGTGCCGGATTGGCGTTGGCCGAAACCTAGCCACCCGCTTACTCCCGTGTAACTCACCCACTGCTGGCGCATGCGCAGCCGCAGTTCGCGATCCACGCAGGTAGCATTGCTGTATGGCCGACACACAGCAGCCCTCGGACGAAACGGGGCTTTACCGGTTTTCAGTTTCGGGAGGCGCCGAGATCGAGACGCGCAGGCTCGACAGCGACGATGCTGCCGAGGAGTACGCTCGCCAGTTGCCGGTCGCGAAGGAGCAACCCGTGCTCATCGAGCGCCATGATCACGTCGATTGGGAGTACGTGACAGAGGTAGACGAGCGGTCGTGACCGAGGTGGGGCCGGTCGCCGCACGATCGTGAGCGGTGCCCGGGGCGCCGGCGGCCACAGCTAGCCGCTCCCGCTCCCGCTAACCGCATCCCCTGCCCGCTAAGCCGATGCCGCCTCCGGCGAGCGGCGACGAACGGCGGCGAGCGACGGCGGGAAGTGAGCCCGGGTGAGCCCCTATGGAGGGCCGCGGCAACCGGCGGGCCCGACTGGGCGAGCGCTGGCCAGCCCGAGCAACCGACCGCCCCAAGCAACCGACCGAGCAACCGATCGCCCCAAGCAACACCCGCCGACCGCCTCGGCAGACGACCCCGGCAAACGGCCCGGACAAATGCCGCGGGCATACGACCTCGGGCAAACGACCCCGCGGGCAAGCGACTCGGGCAAGCGACGCGGGCAGGCGACTCGGGCAACTAGCCCCGAGGACCTTGGGCCCTACCCTCGGCGGGGCGCCCAGGGGTACGGTCCTAATCAGCTGACCGGGCAAGAAAGGTCTGCAGATGGGGAGCGAAGACGAACGCGGTGCCCGAGCCAGCGGTAGCCGTGGAGCGTGCCAGAGGTGAAAAGACCCCTACCCACTGACGCGATCGCTACGGGGAAAGACCTCCTTGCGAGCGCGCAATTCAACAAAGATACCGCCTTTTCCGAAGAGGAACGGACAGTTTTCGGCTTGCGCGGGCTGTTGCCCTGGAGGATCCTGAGCATCGAGGAGCAAGTGGGCCTCGAGCTGGAGCACCTCAGGCGTAAGTCGGACGACCTGGAAAAGTACATAGGCCTAGTCGCATTGCGCGACCGCAACGAGACCTTGTTTTACCGCCTGCTCGTGGACCATCTCGAAGAGCTTGCCCCCATTATCTATACGCCCACGGTGGGCAGGGCATGCAGGGAGTTCAGCCATGTGATGCGGCGGCCGACCGGTCTATGGGTGACGCCGGAGGACATCGACCGTATCCCTGAGCTGCTTGCGAACAGCGGGCGCCGTGAGGTCAGGTTGATAGTGGCGACCGACAACGAACGGATCCTCGGCCTCGGCGACCAGGGCGCCGGGGGGATGGGGATCCCGGTCGGAAAGCTGGCTCTCTACACTGCCGGTGCCGGTGTGGACCCGGAAGTGACATTGCCCGTATCGCTCGACTGCGGCACGGACAACGCCGACCTGCTCGCCGACCCGTTTTACCTCGGCTACCCGAAACCCCGGCTCAGAGGGCCCGAGTACGACAGTTTCGTCGAGGCCTTCGTGGAAGCGGTGCTCGGCACGTACCCCCATGCCGTCATCCAATGGGAGGACTTCAAGCAGCACAATGCGATCAAGCTCCTGGAACGCTACCGGCACCGGGTCGCGAGCTTCAACGACGACATCCAGGGCACTGCGGCCGTCGTCCTCGCGGGCATCATTTCTGCCCTTCGGCTCTCGAGGGGACGCTTGACAGACCAGCGGGTCGTTTTCCTCGGCGCCGGCGCGGCGGGGACCGGCATCGCCCGCCTCGTCCAGCTGGCCATGCGCGCCGAGGGAGCCCGCGAGGAGGACATCAGGCGTTCGGTCGTGATGCTCGACTCCAAGGGCCTCATTTTCGAGGGGCGGCGCGGCGTGGACGACGACAAGCGCCCCTTCGCCTTGTCCCGGACCGAAATGTCGTCTTTCGGCTTTGGGGACGCGGCATATTACGAGCTCGAGGAGGTCGTAGCACGCGTTGCCCCGACCGTTCTCGTAGGGACCAGCGCCCAACCGGGTGCCTTTAGCGAACCGGTGTTGCGTGACATGGCCGCTCGTACCGATAGGCCTATCGTCTTTCCCCTGTCCAACCCGACCGCCAATTCGGAGGCCACCCCGGCCGACGTGCTGGCCTGGACTGAAGGCAGAGCGTTGGTGGCGACGGGGAGCCCGTTCGGCCCGGTGAAGGTGCGGGGGGCGACCCGCCTCATCGGTCAGGCCAACAACGTCTTCGTTTTCCCGGGGGTGGGCCTTGGAGCAGTCGTTGCGAGGGCGCGGGAGGTGACGGAGCCCACTTTCATGGTCGCGGCCAAAGTGCTGGCGAAGTCGGTGTCAATGGAAAGGCTCGAGCAAGGCGCCATTTTCCCGGCTCTGAGCGACCTGAGGGGGATCTCCAAGCAAATTGCGGTTGCCGTTGTCCGGGAAGCTCGCGACGAGGGTTACGCTCGCCTACAAAGCGACGAAGAGATCGATGCCGAGGTCGAAAGGGCGATCTGGGCTCCGGCATATTGCAACGCGGCCAACGGGCACCAATAAGGGCTTCCGCCGCACCTTGACACCCGCCCTCGTGGGGGGCGCGCGTGGACTTGCCCGGGTGGCGTACGATGACGCTCGCGCCCGGGCTAGCCCAGGGCCAGCCATCGTTGAAAGGACGTGGGTGATCATGGAGTTCCGGCCATTAGGGCGCACGGGTGTCCAGGTTTCGCAGTTGTGCCTCGGTGCGATGATGTTCGGCGAGTGGGGGACCAAGGACCACGAGGAGAGCATCCGCATCATCCACCGTGCCCTCGACGCCGGGATCAATTTCATCGACACAGCCGACGTCTACTCGGCGGGCGAATCGGAAGAGATCGTCGGCAAGGCGATCGCCGGGCGGCGTGAGGAGATCGTGCTCGCCAGCAAGGTCCATGGGGCGATGGGAGAGGATCCCAACCGTCGAGGCAATAGCCGCCGGTGGATAATCGCCGAGGTCGAAAACAGCCTGCGGCGGCTGGGTACAGATTGGCTCGACCTCTACCAGGTCCACCGTTACGACCCGGCCGTTGACCTCGAAGTCACCTTGGGAGCTCTCAGCGACCTCGTCCGGTCAGGCAAGGTCCGCTACTTCGGTCACAGCACGTGGCCGGTATCGGCCATCGTCGAGGCCCAGTGGACGTCGGAGCGCCGTGCGCTCGAGCGGTTTTGGACCGAACAGCCGAGCTATTCGGTCCTCACCCGAGGAGCCGAAAAGGATGTGTTGCCGACTTGCGCCCGCTACGGCCTGGGCGTCCTCTCCTACAGCCCCCTGGCCGGCGGTTGGCTGTCGGGGCGTTGGCGCAAGGGTGCCGGCCAGCAGTCTTCGACGCGCGCCGGGCGCCTGCCTGAGCGCTTCGACATTTCCACCCCCGAAAACCAGCGAAAACTCGAGGCGGCCGACGCTCTTGCCCAGCTCGCCGAGCAGGCCGGGTTGAGCCTTGTCGAGCTGGCTATCGCTTTCGTCCTGCGTCACCCCACGATCAGCGCAGCCATCATCGGGCCTCGGACCATGGAGCACCTCGAGTCGCAGCTGACCGCCACCAAGGTGGTGCTAGGCGATGACGTGCTCGATGCGATCGACCGCATAGTGGCACCGGGTGTCACCCTCAACCCGGCCGACGACGGCTGGGTCAGCCCGTCGCTGGCGCCCGCCGCCCGGCGCCGCTGAAAGGCGGGAGGTGTAAACCCGGTCAGGGCACGTGGAACCCTCGGCGAATTAGCGCATCGTACGCGCGGTCAGGCAAGACCGCGTGGGCGAATATGAGCGGTTTAGCGTTGTACCCGACTGCGTAGCGAACTCGCGGGCGGCGGGCCGTAACGGCTTTTGCAATCGTGCTTGCGATGAGGACTGGAGGCGATTGCCTGCGCTGCCTGGCCCCGGAGCTGAAAAAATCGGCGATAGCTTTGGCCTGCCCGGCATAGGGCCCGCTACCTGAGACCGCGCGCAGCTTGCTTGCGGCTATATCGGCCCACTCGGTCTGGACACCCCCCGGCTCGACGATGACTACGTTGACCCCGAAGGGCTTTACCTCCAGGCGGAGACAATCCGAAAGAGCCTCCAGGGCGTACTTGGTCGCGTGGTACCAGCCGCCGAGAGGCGTGTAAATCTTGCCCCCCATCGAAGTCACATTGACGATCGTGCCGCTGCGCTGCTCGCGCATTTGCGGCAGCACGAGCTGGGTGACCCGGGCAGCGCCAAAGACGTTGACCTCGAACTGGTAGCGCGCCTCAAAGAGCGGCACGTCTTCCTCCGCACCGTAGGAGCCGTAGCCGGCGTTGTTGACGAGGACATCGACCCGGCCTTGTTCGGCAATGACCTGTTGGACCGCCGAGCGGACGGATCCGTCATCAGTGACGTCCATCACGAGGGGCCGGGTGCCCGACTCGCGAAGGTGCTCCAACCGTTGGGCGCGCCGTGCTGCGGCGTAGGTTGTAAAACCCAGCTGCTGCAGCCTTATTGCGGTCGCCTCGCCGATCCCCGAAGACGCTCCCGTTACCAGCGCCACCTTGCCTGGCATCTGTTGTCAACCCGTCTCGACGCCCTCGACGACGTACATCCGGGCGACCGCAGCACCCTCTCTGATGCTGCGAGCATTCGTGTACTGCTGGCCCCGGTACCAGCGACAAGCCGTCTCACGGTCGGGGAACTCGACCACGACGGTCCTGCTGGCAGGCGCCTCGCCCTCGAGCACGGTGATCTCCCCTCCACGGACCACGTACCTGCCGCCAGCCGCCCGGATGCTGTCCGCCGCCGCCTCCTTGTAAAGCTCGTAACGCTCGGGGTCGAGCACCTCGCCCTGGTAGATAACGTACGCAGCCACTAAACCTCCCAAGTCCCGCGTGGCGATCCTGTAACGGCAAGCCTAAGCGCCCTGCCCCGGTCGCCCACGGGCCACACCACCGTCGCGGGCTGCGCCACCGGGCTGCGCACTGCTGCCCGGCTCAGCGGTGGTTACGCAGCAGCTCTACCAGCTCAGACTGCGAATGGACGCCGAACATCCGGAAGATCGTCACGAGGTGGTTGCGGACTGTGGAGGGGCTGAGGAACAGCTCGGCAGCGATGGCCGGCACCCGTTGCCCGTTCATGATGCGGCTCAGGATCTCCCATTGGCGGGTACTGAGGGCCGCCAGCTGTGGGTGGTGATGGACCGGCTCGGCCGAACCGATGTTGTCGAGCACGCCGGCGGCACGGACCTCGAGAGCGATCCGCCTGAGGTGCATTTCGAGTTGGGCGGCACGGTCACCTTGAGGCGCGGGTTGGTCGACGGAGCCAACCAAGGCGAAAAGGACACCTGAAGTTTCCTCGCCGGCGATAGACACCTCCGACAGCAATAGGCATGTGCCCGCCCAGCCACCATGGCCATCGTCGAAGCGCACGTCGGGGAGGGAGACGGGCGCCTGTGACAGGTCCAGGGCCGCCTCTTCCAACGGCTCGCGGTCGTCGGGGTGCACCAGCGAGACCAAATTGCGCCCGAGCAGCTGGTCGGGCGCCTTCCCGAGCACATCGCGGATGTCGGTGCTCACCTGCTGGACACGCAACGACTGGTCCGCCATCCCGACAGCGACAGGCAAAAGGTCGCGCCAGGGCCGGAGCGGGTCGCGGCCCAACCTGCCCACCTCCGCTTTGGGCACGGCGAGCGTCACACCGAGCCGCACCCCGCCGACCACAAGGGCACGGGTGTACGCCCACACCGGGGTGACCACCCCGGCCGGGCTCACGAAGTCGGGGTTGGTTTGGGCAGCCTGCACCTTGCCCGCCCCTAAGTTGGCGCTCAACTGGCGGGAGAAGTCCCTGTCTTCTACGAAAATCTCGAGAGGCCTGCCGACCAGCCGGTCGATCGGCAACCCGGTCAACTGGGCAGCTTGGCTGTTGGCAAGCCGGATAATGCCCTGCCCATCCCGCACGACCAGGGGGAAATCGCACGCATTGACTGCCCGGCCAAGCTCGTCAGGACTGGTTTGGGCATTGGCGGGGTCTATGGGGGCCGGTCCTTCCCCCGCCTCGGTACCGCTGCGGCCAGGGGGCGAAGGTGATGCTGCGGCACCGCCGACCCCCGAGCGCCCGGCCATTGGCACCTCCTCCCCGTGGTCAATCCAACCACCGTGCCAGATTGCCCGCAATAACGAGCCGGTTGTGCACGAGCCGCGCTTCGCCTGCCCGGCTAGCCGGGTGAGACGGGCCAAGTCGAAGTGATTGGTTGGTTCCGCGGGCAAGGCTCGGGAGCCCGCGACGACCTCTAGGTGGACAGGAGCCCGGCCAAGGCGCTGAAAGGTGAAGGCTTGCCGAACAGGAAACCCTGGGCGTGGCTGCACCCTGCGCGCCTGGCTGCCTCGCACTGGGCGGGGGTTTCGATCCCCTCGGCGACCGTGCCCATCCCGAGATCTTGGGCAAGGCTCACGATCGTCTCGACCAGGCGCAGCGCGCGCGGGTCGGTCCCGAGCGCGCAGACGAACGACCGGTCGATCTTGATGAAGTCGAGCGGCAGCGACCGAAGGTAGCTAAGGCAGGACTGGCCCGTGCCGAAGTCGTCCAAGCCGACTTTGCAACCGAGGTCGCGCAGCGCGTGGATCGTCGAGGTCACGGGCTGGCAACCAGCCACGGTCCGCTCGGATATCTCGAACGCGAGCAAGGACGGCTCAACGCCGTGCGCCTGGAGGAGGCGTCCCACCAGGTCGGCCAATCCGGGCTGACAAAACTGGCGCGCCGAGATATTTACCGCGATCGTGAGGGGGCGCCGGCTGCGGGACAGGACGGACGCGGTATGCAGTGCCTCACCGAGCACCCAGGCGCCCAAAGGGATGATGAGGCCCGTTTCTTCGGCGAGCGGGACGAACTCTGCGGGCGGGATGTCCAGGCCCTCGGGAGTGCGCCAGCGCAGGAGCGCCTCGAGCATCTCCACTTTTTTGTTACCGATGTTCAAGATCGTCTGGTAAGCCAGGCGGAATTGGTGCGCGTCGAAAGCCGGCTGCAACGAGCGCAATAACGCCCGCCTGCGGTCCACGGCCGGCCACTGCTCGCGGGAGCACAACACCGGCCCTGCGGGCCGATCGTCCTTGGCTGAGGCAAGTGCCCACTTGGCCCGCCGCAAAAGGGCCTCCGCAGCGAGGCTGTTGGCCGGGCCGGTACCTACCCCGGCCCGGGCCGTCAGGCGAAGCGGGCGGCCGCAATCGACGAAAGGTTCGCTGACGAGCGCCAGGACGTCGCCGGCCAACTTCAATGCCGATTGTTCGTCGGCAACCCGCGCGGCGATGCCAAATTCGTCGCCGTCCAGCCTGCCCACGAGAGTGTTTGCCGCAAGGAAATGGTGGAGCAGTCCCGCCGTCCTCTCGAGAGCACGGTCACCTACGTCGGAGCCAAAAGCCTCGTTCAACCAGTCGAAATTGTCCAGGTCCAACACCACCAGCGCGATCAGGCCCCCATCGCCTGACCGGCGCCCGACCAGTTGCAAGGCCTGGAGAAAATCCGAGCGTGATAGCGCCTCGCCGGGGCCATCGGGTTGCGGGTCATCGGTGAGCTTGGGGAAGGCTAAGAGGCCGCGCCGTTTTTGGCGGACGGCCCGCCCTGCTTGCAACATTGCCTACCTCCTCAAGCAGGCGAAAAGGGGTGCCGTCCGCCCGGCACCCCATTGGGCCCGCTCTCCCATTTGCCCCGCCCTGCCAATTTGCCCCGCTCTCCCATTGGGCCCGCTCCTGCCATGCGCCTACCTGCCCGCGGTCGAGGCGACAAGCTCTTTTGGAGTATCGGCGGCTGGCCAGGGGCAGTCGATAGGCGCTTCATCACTACCTGGGCGGCGCGGTGTCCTCGGGAGGGCCCGGCAGCCCGTCCTGAGAGCGAGCAGCGGGGTGTGCGGGGAGCGGGGAGCGCGGAGCGGGGAGCGGGGAGCGGCGAGCGACGGCGGGGAGGCGGTGGACGAGGGCGCCGGCCTACCCGGCGGAGCCAACTTTGGTGGCTCGGGCGTAACGGACCAGCACGTCGCGCACAGCCTGCAATACCAATGTTTTCGCTCGAGGCTCGAGCAGGCCGCCGATTACGCGGTCAGACATCGTCGGGAGGAACTCGCTCACGAGAGGCTCCGGTACCAGGGTTTCGCCAAAATGGCTCAAAAGCCTCCCGACTGCAGCCTCTGCGCGAGGTGCAGCCCAGTAGTACCGGATGCGGTCGCTGTAGCTGAAATGGCGTAGCCAGTGCTCTTTTTGGGCGCCGCCCCTGTAATGGGACTGCCAATGGCGGGGGTCGTCGAGCATCACCTCCTCCATTTCGGCCATGAGGGAGCGCTCGTGCCAACTGGGGTCGAGCGCCAGTGCGACCCTGTCGAGGCCGTAGAGGGCCTGGCGCAGGGCGAAAGTCAGCTCGGGCCCGACCTTCAAGATGGCGAAGCCGTCGCGCACGAGCCGGGCAAGCTCGCCGCCGGGCTGGTAGTCGGTCGAGTGGGCTTCAAAAACCAGCCCGGGCGTCTTGGACAACGCGCTAGCTAGCCCGCCGGCGCCGTCCGGCCGGTACGCGACGACTCTTTGGTCGTCGAACTCTACGCCCGGTTGGGCGACCACCGCGATCACATCTTCGAAGGCCTGTTGCGCCCCCGCAGCCGCAAAAGCTTGCCTGTGGGCTTCGAGAGTAACGAGCACCTCCCCGGGCTGGGTCACATGAAGGGTGCCGATCGCCTCGGTCGCGCCGCCGGGCGTCGGGACCTCGGTCCCTATTACGTAACAAAGGCGGGAGGCTTCGTCTCCTCGCGCCTCGGCGCCCGCGCCATGCCCGGCCTGCGGGGGCCCGGGGGGTGCGGAGGGCCCGGGGGGTGCGGAGGGCCCGGAGGTCAGGGTAGTCCAGGCTTCTTCGGCGACGACTGCCAGCCGGGCGGCGCGTCGTGCCGTCAGCTCCGCCGGGACGTAGGAAGGTTCTCCCAGGCATCCCATGCTCGTGTCGAGGTGCACCTTCCCGAAGCCGGCAGCGACGTAGGCAGCCACCATCTCCTGCGCCTGTGCCATCGCTTCGGCCGCCGGCAGGTGGCGCCAGGGGCTCGGGCCGAGGTGGTCACCACCAAAGACGACCCTTTCCCTTGGGAGGCCGGTCGAGTCGGCGATGCCATGGACGAGGTCGCGGAAGGCTGCAGGCGTCAGCCCGGTGTAACCGCCCTGGTGGTTCACCTGGTTGCACGTTGCCTCTATGAGCGCCGAAGTACCGAGCGATTTAGCTTCGAGGAGAGCGGCCTCGATCACCATCGGGTGGGCCGAGCAGACAGAGGTGACCCCGGCTTGGCCGCCATCGGGTGCAAACCGCTCGAGCCAGCCGGCGAACCCCGTGCGCCGGCCGCGCGTCTGCCGCCGGGGTGTACGAATTTCGTCCAGCTGTGCGAAGCTGGAGGTACCTTCCATCGGCCCCCGGACGGTGACCGCCCGCGCCCCAGCGGCGTTGGCGTAGCTCAGGCTCTCCTCCACGCTCCGGCCTTGCAAGCGGCAAGTTATGTAGGTCGCGCCGAAACAATCGCCCGCCCCTGTCGGGTCGAGTTCGTGCACCATGTAGCAGGGGCTATCGATCTGGCCCTCGGGCCCGTAGTAGGTCGCACCGCGCGAGCCGTGTTTGACTACGACAGCGCTCGCCCCGAGCCGGAGCACTTCTTTTGCCGCATCTTGTTCGGTTGCCGACTCGGTCAACAGGCTCACTTCGTCGCCGCTCGGCAGAAAGAGGTCGCAATTAGCGAGCATTTGCCTGAGCGCGCCCACGACGGCCGGGTCCTTGGCGACCTCTTTGCGGACGTTGGGGTCGAAAGAGACAGATCCCCCGTTGCCCCGGACGATCTCGGCTGCCCGGAGGGCAACTTGGGCCATGCGGTCGGAAAAAAGCGACGCCCCCGAAATGTGCAAGTGGGCGCTCTGCCCCAAGACCTTGAGCGCATTGTCGTCGAGGGATAGCCGGCCGGCCGCACTGTCGGCGATGTTGTAGACGAAGTCGCGCTCGCCGCTCAGCCGGTAGCGGACAAAGGCGCTCCCTGTCGTCTGGCCGCCGAGGACCTGTAGCGCGCTGACGTCGACGCCGTCGTTTTTTAGCCGCGAGACGTTTACCCAACCGAAGTCGTCATCGCCCACGCAACCGATGATGGCGCAGGGATAGCCGAGTTTTGCGACCTGGTCGATGAAGATGGCAGGAGCACCGCTCGGGAAAGGCCCGAGCAACCGGACCGGCTCACGGAAGCCCTCGCCGGGATCTTTCGCCATGACCTCGACGAGGATCTCCCCGAGCGTAACCACCATCGTCATCGGGGGCTCGTTCGGCCGCAGGGGGGTCCCGGAGTTGGGTCGCCCGCTCGGCGGCGGGACCGAGCGGCAGGGTCGGGCGGCAAGGTCAGGCCGCCGGGCGAGGGAAAAATTCGATCCCCCCGATGCGGTCCAAGCGCCCGTCCGGGCTGAACGAAGCGCTCAGGCCTTCTGCTACAACTTCAAAGCCGGCAGCTTGCGCTTCGGGGGACAATTCCGCCGTTGCGACAAAGTGGTTTACGTCGAGAGTGTTGACCATCCCGACGCACCGCGGCCCTTGTAGCGCATCGCCGACGAGCGACCCGAGTGCCACCGATATGGCCTCTTGGTCTGTCGGGCTGACAAGGGGGAGGCGTACTCCGGGGAGGGACTTGGAGGCAAGGGCGTTCGCGTAGGTGTAGTCCCAATTGACTTTGCGCTGGAGCCTCTCGGTGACGACGTCTGCAACGCCGACGCCAATTGCGTTCCCGCCCGAATCGTCGCGCAAGTCGAGCACGACCAGGCGCGAGATCGTCGTGCGGGCCGGTAGGGGGTCGTTGGGGAACCTCCCAGTGACGTTTGGGTCCATGCCCGCCCCCGAGACCGTCTTGCCCATTTCTTTCAGCAAGAGGACATCGAGGTCTTCGAAGGGGAGGGTGCCGAAGAGGTCCCAAGCTTCCTTCAGCAATGCGGCGTCGCGCTCGAAGAGCGCTTCTCCGGGCACTACCTCACCGCGATGGAGCCTGTGCCAAGCATCCTCGATCAGTGCTACGCCGAGGGGGACCTCGAGCGAAGACAGCACGAGCCTGGCCGCTTCGGGTAGCACGGTGTGGAACGAGGCGAAACCCGCGCTGTGCAAGCTCGAGGCGCCGACCTCCTTGCCGAGCCCGATCGTGAGCATCTTGATGAGGCCGCTTTCGATGTCGCCGCGGAAGTCCGTATGGGGCTTTACCCTGTTGACCGGCACCACGACGTCGCAACCGAGAGCCGAGGCGGCGACGTAGACGTCTTGGCCACTAGGGGTCGTGCCAACTTTGACCGCGTCCATCGATGCCTCCACAGGGGCGCCGACGGCTGGGCCGCTTATACCCAACTGTTGGAGGACGCCGACCTGGCCCGAGGCGGTGGCACCCCCGTGCGAGCCCATAGCCGGGATCACCACCGGCGACGCCCCGGCAGCCCGCACTGCCTCTGCGACCAGCGTGACGACCTCGGCCAGCCGGTCGATACCCCTGCTCCCGACGGCTATGCCAACCCGCTGCCCCTCTTTCAGGCGTTCCCCGCAGGCACCGGCCAAGTCGCGCGCCAGACGGTCCTTGTCGAATGCCGAAGGGGGTGCCGACCTGAGCAATTCGGTCCATTGGAGAGCCTCGCCACCCACAGCGAGCATCGTAGCTGCGCAGGCCGCCGAGAGTTAAACGTTGTGCCCGCGCTGCCAAAGCGTTCGGGGAAGCTGACGGCGCGGTGCGCGAGAAAACTACCAACGCCATTGCCGACGGTGGCAGGGAGCTGCGAGCCTTGGTGCCCGAGAGGCACGATGACGTAGCACGCATCCCGGAAACAAAAGATGTGCCACGGGGATTTTCGCAATTACGGCCGTTCGATGACATCGTGGGCCTCGCCCGGCCGAAGGGGTCGGCGCCTGATCGACGCACAGTTGCCGTGTGCCCACAGTCTGCGACCGCAAGCGGAATAAGCAGAACCGGGCAGCGCCCGCAATTAGCCCCGAGGGCCGTCGGAGGCCCAGGTGTAACATCCTTGACTGCAAAACCCGGCCAGGGCCCGAGTTGAGGTGGAACCTGTAATGGCCCAACTGAAGTGGCGTCCCGCCACGAAAAGCCTTCTTTCTCCTAGCGGCCGTCGCCGTGCTGCCATTTTGGCCTCGGCCGCGGCCCTCTGCGCTCTCGCGGTGCCATTTGCAGCCGCGGGGGGTACCGCCGGGGCAGCTTCGGCCGAGGTGACCGGCGCGGCCAGTGCACCCAGTGCAGCCAGTCCGACGAGCGCGGCCAGTTCGACGACCACCACGACGGCGGCGGTGCCTCGGGTAACCAAGACGTCCCTCACCAGCTCAGTCCTGCCGGCGACCGGAGGGACGACCACGCTCCAGGTGGACGTTGTCAATGCCCGCACGTGCTGGTTGACGGGTATGGCCGGGCTGACGGTCTCGGGCGCCCACCAGGACTGCCGTGGCGGGACCTTCACGGCGACGTTGCAGGTGGCGCCCAACGACTCGCTCCAGCTCGCTCACCTCCACGTCGGGGTCACTGTTGCGGGCACGTCCGGCAACCCGGTGAGCGCCTACGTCTACCTCCTCGAGGAACCGCTCGCGCCGCTAAAGGTGACCAGCCAGCCTTCGGCCGACTACCGCGTCGGGCACCCGTTCAAGTTCAAGCTGAGCGCACAGGGCGGGCTGCGCCCGTACACATGGGAGCTGACCTCGGGGACGCTCCCGCAGGGTCTTTCCCTCTCGCCGGGCGGGGCCATTTACGGGACGCCGGTCACCCCGGGCACCATCACCCTAAACCTTGAAGTTACCGACTCCTCCAAGCCGCAGGCGTTCGATTCGGCAACCACACTCGCTCTCGACATAACACCCGCCCCGCTCGTCATAACGACCCGATCGTTGCCGAAAGGGGCCACACAATCGCTCTACACCGTCTCGTTCGAGGCAACCGGCGGGGTCATGCCCTACAGCTGGAGGCAGCTCACCGGCCAGTTGCCGCCCGGGCTCAGCCTCAACTCGGCGGGCGTGCTGACAGGCACGCCGACCGGGGGCGGGACTTACAGGTTTGAGGTCCAGGTGTCGGACTCGGCGTCCCCCGCCGAGACGAGCACCGCCAGTTATTCGCTCAGGGTTGTCACGCCGCCGCTGTTGATCGACTCGAAGTCGGTGCCCCGGGCGACGGTCGGGACCGCCTATTCGATGCAGCTCGTCGCCAGCGGCGGCATCCCTCCTTACGAATGGACTTTGCGTTCGGGCCAATTGCCGGCCGGCATATCGCTCAACAGCGCCGGGGTGTTGTCGGGGACCCCAACTGTCACGGGCAGTTTCACCTTCCACGTCAAGGTGAGCGACTCGTCGGCCACACCCCTGGCCGCCTATTTTCCCTACAGGATCGTGGTGGTCCCTGTGCCACTTTCGATAACCACCCTTACGCTTCCGAGCGGGACCGTCGGCACGACTTATTCGGCGACGCTCTCAGCCACGGGCGGGGCGGCGCCATATTTCTGGAGGCTTACCGGGGGAGCGCTCCCCGGCGGGGTCCAATTGAGCTCGGGCGGGACCTTGTCGGGGACGCCGGTGCAGCCGGGGACCTACCACTTCAGCGTGAAGGCAAACGACTCGTCGTCCAAGCCACTTTCGGTCAGCGCCAGCTACACGATCGAGATCGCGCCGATCTCGTTGCTGGTGGCGACGACCGGCTTGCCTGCGGCCTCGATCGGCAACCCGTACGCAGCGGCACTCGAAACGGCCGGAGGCACAGCACCCTTCAAATGGTTGATGACATCGGGCCGGCTGCCGAGCGGGATCGTGATGTCGAGCGCCGGCTATATCACCGGGGTAACCCGGGCTGCCGGGGCCTACACATTCACGGTACGGGTGACCGACTCGTCGCCGGCACAGCAAACTGCCGTCGCCACGCTCACCCTGCTGGTAGGCGACGGTGCCACTAACTGGAGCGGCTACGTGAAAACCGGCAAGTACACCGAGGTGGCCGGGACGTTCGTCGTGCCTACCACGGTCGGCCAGCCGCAGGCGGGCTCGTCGTCGTGCCAGGGGAGCTGCGGCGCCGTGGCCGAGTGGGTCGGGCTCGATGGGACCGCCGGGACCAATGCGGCCTTGATCGAAGCCGGGGTCACCGAACAGTCCAGTGGCGGCTATACGCCCTTCTGGGAGATCCTGCCCGCTCACAAAACCAACGTCGTGATCGCAATGACCATCAACCCGGGGGACAAGGTCACAGTTACCATCTTCAAGATCGGCGCCGGCGTGTGGGCGATTGCGCTCGATGACGACACGACGGGCCAGGTTTTCCGTACCGAGCAGGCATACAAGGGCCCGGCCACCACCGCCGACTTCGTCGTGGAGGCCCCCGAAACCACCAAGACGAGCCCCCCGAGCGTCCTGCCGCTCGCCTCGTTCTCCCCGCCGATAGATTTCACAAACCTCCAAACAGTGGGCAAGACCGTGTCCCGAGCCGCCCTCGTGCTCGTGCAAGCCGGGGTGCAGGTGTCAACCCCCTCGGTCGATACGGCCACGGGCTTCGCCGTAGGGTACGGGTCGATAGCGCCTCCGCCCGCCTGAGGTAACGCTCTCCCACCTGGCCGGAAAGGGCCGTCGTCCCAGGGGCCGTTAGACTCAGGGCACTCTTTGGCCCCTATTGATGGCGAGGTAATTTTGCCCTACGAAGATCTGCCGCGCGATGAGCTCACGAGCTATTCTCCGGCACTCAATTGGCCCCAGGATCTGGAGGAGTTTTGGTCGGCGACCCTTGCGGAGAGCCGGGCGCTCGCAACCGCTCCCAAGTTCGAAAAGGCCGCCACAAGTCTCGTGCTCGTGGATGCCTACGACGTGACGTTCTCCGGCTTCGGGGGCCACCCGGTCCGGGGCTGGCTGCACGTACCTGCCGGCGCCCAAGGCCCGATGCCAGCAGTGGTGCGCTACCTGGGGTACGGGGGTGGGCGAGGGTTGCCCACCGAGGTGAGCCCCTGGACGCTCGCCGGCTACGTGACTCTGCTGATGGACAACCGTGGCCAGGGATCTGCTTGGAGCACGGGCGATACGCCCGACCCGGTGGGCTCGGCGCCGTCGCACCCCGGTTTCATGACACGGGGGATCCTCGACCCGTACGACTACTACTACCGGCGGGTGTTCACCGATGCGGTAATGGCGTTTGACATTTTGCGGGAACACCCTCTCGTCGACCCTGCCCGGGTGGCCGTGACCGGTGGGAGCCAGGGAGGCGGCATTTCCCTCGCCGTGGCGTCACTTGCGCCCGAGGTATGGGCGGCGCTGCCCGACGTCCCTTTCCTGTGCGACTTCCCACGCTCCACCCAGATCGTCGAAACCGACCCTTACTCCGAGATAGTCCGCTACCTGAGCATCCATCGTGACCACGTGGAGGCGGCCTTTTCCACGCTGTCGTACTTCGATGTGGCGACCTTGGCGAAGTTGGCCAAGGCGCCCGCACTTTTCTCCGTAGCGTTGATGGACAAGATCTGCCCCCCCTCGAGCGTGTACGCCGCTTACAACCGCTACGGCGGGAGCAAGAAGCGTATCGTCGAGTACCCGTTCAACAACCACGAAGGCGGCAACGTCTACCATCAGGCTGTCCAGCTCGAGTGGCTGGGGTCTCTCTGAGCCTGTTTTGCGGTCCTGCGCTTTGACTTCAATGCCGACTGGTCAGCGGTCTGCTGACCAGAGTTGCTACGCGATCTTGGGCGCGCCGGTGGCCTGCCCTCCAATTGCACCGGCGGGCCCCGGCGGGCCGCTGCGGGCCATGATGGAGGTCCCGTGAACGGCCGGGGGCGTTATTCGGTGGGTGGCCTCTCCACTGTGCCCGCTTCGGAGCGGCCCGACCTGCTCGCTGCTGCAACCCTCGAGGTGCTCGGCCGCGCCGGGCTCATGGACGCCGTCGGCGTCGTCGAGATCGACCCGGCGATCTCGGACACGGCCGCTACGCAGGAAGCCTTTGGGTTGGACGCCCGGTCGCTCGCCAATTGCGTCGTCGTCAGCGGCAAGCGCGAGGGTGAGGAGCGCTTCGCCGCTTGTGTGGTCCTGTCCATTACCCGAGCCGACGTCAACGGCGTCGTAAAGCGCCGCCTCGACGTGCGCAAGGCTTCGTTCCTGCCTGTCGAGCGGGCGGTCGAACTGACGGGGATGGAGTACGGCGGGATCACCCCGATCGGCCTGCCGCGGGAGTGGCCGGTGCTCGTGGACCGGTTGGTGGCAGAGGCGGGCGTGGTCGTCATCGGCTCGGGTGTACGCCGTTCGAAGATCCTGGTGCCCGGCCAGGTTTTGGGCACCTTGGCCGGTGCCGCCGTCGTGGAGGGCCTCGGGGTGGTGCCGGCCTCTTCCTGAGCTGCGAGGCCGGCGGCCGACCGTGACAGCTCGAGGTAACGCGGCGCAGAGCCGGGGCAACGCGGGAGCACCGGGAGATTTTTCGCAAAAAGTGTCCAGATAGGTCGTCGCCGTTCGTCGTAATACCGAAAGAGCGAGGCCGCCACTGACCTGGCAGCCCACTGGGTTACGGCACGAGGAGATGAACGAGATGGTCCCCTTCAACCACTGTTACCAACTGGCCCGGCTCGAACGCGGCCGCCGGCGTGAGGAAATGCTCGCCGCCGATCTCGCCGCGGGGCAGTTGGCCGCCGGCACGACGAAGCTGGCCTGCGAGCTTTGGGGCGCGGTGAGACGGGTGGCCAGGGCCGGCGCGCTTTGGCGTAGGTTGGCCGGGTTCGACGACCGCGCCAATGTCAGCGGCAAGACAGTGGCGTTCGCCCGTGAGGCACAGGTGGAGTGAGGACGACAGTGCAGTACATGTTGATCCACGTGGGTGAACAAGACGGCGAGCAGGGGGGCGAGCAGCGAGACGAGGCCCAGCACGGCCCGGCGGGGCCCACCGAGGACCGGAGGCCGGGGGCGGAGGTGAGCACGGAGCTTGCCGACTGGCTCGAGGAGGCCACTGAGCAGCGCGTCAACCTGCAAGGTAGCCGCCTACGCCCCATCGGCGAGGCGACTACTGTCCGGGCGCGGGGCGGGGAGGTGCTCGTGACCGACGGGCCCTTCGTCGAGACCAAGGAGCAGGTCGGAGGCTACGACCTTCTGGAGTGCGGCAGCCTCGATGAGGCAGTCGGATGGGCGCGACGACACCCGACGGTCACGGGTGGGGGCGCGATCGAGGTACGCCCCCTCCGGGTGCCCGGCGAGGTCCCCAACTGCGGGCCGTTGCCTCCCCTGGCGGTCGGGGCAATGAGGTACCTGTTCATGGTCACCGCGGACGAAGGTGTCCAGCTAACAGAGGAAGAATCCGCCCGCGTGGGGCCTGCGACGGACGCCTGGGTGGCGGAGATGAACGGTCGTGGCGTTCGTTTGTGCGGCAACCAGTTGGAGCGGGTGGACCAGGCGCGCACGGTCCGCTCGACTGGCGGTCACGTACTGGTCACGGACGGGCCGTTCGCCGAGACCAAGGAACAGATTGCCGGTTTCGACGTCATCGATTGCGCTGACCTGGACGAAGCGATCGAGGTGGCGTCGAAGCACCCGGTAACGAGCTTTGGTATTGGTGCCATCGAGGTGAGGCCCTTTTGGGTTTGGGACGAGAGCTAGCGCTCGGGAGCGGCCCGGCCCAAGCGCCCCCGCCGGAGCTCAACGGTGGGCGCGACGGGCGCTCCGCAGGCACCGGGGCCCCGGGGGCCCCTGGGGTCGAAGCGCTTGTCGGAGAGGTGTTCCGCGAGGAGTGGGGCCGGGTCGTCGCAGCCCTGATAAACCGCACCGGCGATTGGGACCTGGCCGAGGAGTGCGGGCAGGAGGCGTTTGCCGAGGCGCTGGCCCGCTGGCCGAGCGAGGGTGTGCCGCGACGGCCCGGGGCGTGGTTGATGACGGTGGCGCGTAACCGGGCGATCGACAGGCTCCGGAGAGCGGCGACGGGCGTGGCCAAGCTGCGTGCCAGCGACGGCCGGGGCGACGAGGGCACCGCAGCGGGTGGTGGCCCATATGGCGGGGGCGAGCTCGGTGACATCGGCACCGACACCGACACCGACACCGGCGCCGACACCGGCGCGGGCGCCGGTGGTGGGGCAGGCGCCTCCGTGCCCGATGAGCGCCTCCGGCTCATCTTCACGTGTTGCCACCCGGCTCTGGCGATGGAGGCTCAGGTGGCGCTCACGCTCCGCACCCTCGCCGGGCTGACGACTTCGGAGATCGCCCGTGCTTTCCTTGTGCCCGAGGCGACGATGGCCAAGCGGATCGTGAGGGCGAAGCTCAAGATAAAAAATGCCCGCATCCCTTACCGGGTACCCCCGCCGGCGCAGCTCCCGCAGCGGCTCTCGGGCGTGCTGACGGTGTTGTACCTGCTGTTCAACGAGGGCTACGGCGCAAGCGCAGGCCCCGAGCTCGTGCGTCGGGACCTCTGTGACGAAGCACTGCGCCTCACGTCGGTCGTGGTCGGGCTGATGCCCTCCGAACCGGAAGCAAAAGGCTTGCTGGCGCTGATGCTTTTCCATAGCGCCCGGCGGGAGTCCCGCATCGGGCCCGCCGGGCAGCTCGTGGCCCTCGAGGAGCAGGACCGGGGTTTATGGGACCAGGCGATGGCTGAAAGAGGACGGACGGTCCTCGGCGAAGCGCTCGCGATGGGCTACGCGGGGCCCTACCAGCTCCAGGCAGCCATCGCCGGGTGCCACGTCGCAGCTCGTGAGGCGGCGTCAACCGACTGGGCCCGCATCGCCCAGCTGTACGACGAGCTGCTCGCCCAGACCGGCTCGCCGGTAGTCGAGCTCAACCGGGCCGTGGCGGTGGCGATGGCGGACGGGCCGGCGGTCGGGCTGGCCCTCGTCGAAAGTCTCGATGGCTCGGGCCGGCTGAAGGGGTACTACCTGCTGCCCGCCACAAGGGCAGACTTGCTGCGCCGCCTCGGGCGTGTACAGGAAGCGGCCGTTTATTACCGCATGGCATTGGACCTGGTAGGCACCGATGCCGAGCGGCGCTTCCTTACGGCCAGGCTTGGCGAGTGCGAGTGGGCTCCGAAAGGGCACTTTCGGCAGCGGCCGCCCTGATCTTGGCCGGTGCCAGCGCTTCCATAGCGGTTACGACCGCCTCGAGGCCGGGGCGTGCCGTGACGACGCGGACGATGGTCTCGTCGAGGCCTTCAGAAAGCTTGGCGTAGGTCCCTGCCGCCGCCGCGCCCGGGCCGGGCGGGCCGTAGTAACCGACCGAGGTGATGAGCTCTTCAGGCGCCGCTCGCGCCAACTCGTCCAACCTCGAGCCTTTGTCGCGCCGCTCTTCGAGCTCGCGCAGGACCTCGTCGAAGCCCATTTGGCCGAACAACCCCCGGTAGCCCGACGTGAGCGGTGCGCCTGGGACAGACATCGCGTAGCTCAGCACCTGTTTGGCGAGCGCAGTGCGCGCAGCGCCCACGTCGGGGTCGATGCAAACGCGTACGTACATGGTCAACGGGACATCGGCGGGTTGCCGCCCCGCCTCACGTGCTCCTTCGGCAACCAGGGACCTGCTTTCGGCGACCCGGGCGGGGGTAGCCCAGTTGAGGAGGGCACCGTCGGACGCCTGCCCGGCGAGGCGGAGCATCTGCCGCCCGAGAGCGGCGAGGTGGACGGGGACGGGCGGGAGGTCGCGGGCGCCGAGGGAGGCTCCTCGCACTTCGAGCACTTCGCCCCTGTAGTCGACGGTCTCGCCGGCGAGCAGCGGGCGCACGATGGCCAGGAAGTCCCGCATGACGGCGATCGGTCGGTCCGGCATCCCGACCGACGACCAGAACCCCGGGCCGCTGCCACCAGTTCCGATACCGAGGGCAAAGCGCCCGCCGGAGATGAGCCCGACCGTGGCGGCTTGGGCGGCGAGCGAGCGCGGGTGCCACATGCGGGCGGCTGGCACGACCGAAATCCCGGTCCGCAGACCGGTCGCCTGCGCCCAAGCCGAACAGATGTGAAAAGCGTCGGGCACCCCGCCCGCCGGTGACCACACGCTTTGGAACCCGAGGCGCTCGGCTTCACGGGCGGCTTCGCCGAGTTGCCCCAACGAAAGGTCCAGGCGGGCGTCGAGCCCAACTCCTATACGCACCGAGCAGCCGCGCTCAGTTGCCGGCGACTTGGGACGACAACTTCTTCGGGGCCCACATCCGCCAGGCGTCCGTCACGAGCTCGCGCATCTCGTCGAGGTCGATGGAAGCGAGCCGGACATACCTAGCGGGGCGTTGCGGGGTCGGGCCGATGTTGGGCAAAGCCGGCCGCCACCCACGCGCCGTAGCCGCCCACAAGATCGGAAACGTCGTCGAAGCCCGCTTGCCTTAGGAGGCTCGCGGCCACCTGCGAGCGGTAGCCGCTGGCGCAGTAGACAACGACAGGCTTGGCGCGTTGGAGCTTGCCCAGCGACGCCCGGAGCGTGGCGAGGGGGATCTCTTCGGCGCCCGGCACCTTGCCTTCCGATGTCTCGCTGTGGCTGCGGATGTCGACGACCTGCAAGCCTGCCTCGGCGCTCACGAGCGAGGCCAGCTGAGCAGGAGAAAGCCGCGAACTTGTCGAGACAGCGCTCGGCCGGTCGGCAAATGCCTCGGCGGGACGGGCGAGTTGGCCCACAACGCGGTCCAGGCCAACCCTGGCGAGGCGCACCTTGGCCTCCCTGCTGATGGCCGGGTCGCCTACGAGGACGATGTCACGGTCCGGCGGCAGGACGTCGCCTGCCCACTCGGCGAAGCGCCCCTGGAGGCCGACGTTCAACGCCCCCCGGAGGTGGCCGGCGGCGAAGTCTGCCGGCTCTCTCGGGTCGAGCAGCACTGCACCACTTGCTTGGAGGGCGAGCACCTCGTCGAGGAGCAACATCGGCGGCTCGGCGTCGTCGAAGAGGGGGTGAAGCTCTCGGTTGGCGCGGGCGTCGAACTCGAAGTAGAGCGGCCTTGCGGGTTGGCCTTCGGTGACGGCCGAGACGAAGTCCTTTTCGGCCGTGTACTGCAACGCGTAGTTGTCGCGCCGCTGCTCGCCGATGGTCGACATGGTCTCGCTCGACAGTTGCTTGCCGCACGACGACCCAGCACCGTGAGCGGGGAACACCCTGGTCGTGTCAGGAAGCACGAGGAGCTTGGTGTGCAACGATTTGTAGAGTTGCCGCGCGAGCGCCTCGGCCGAATTTTCCCAGGCCGAACGCTCCGGAGCCGGAGTAGTTGGCCGGGCGGCACCGTCCTCCTGGCCAGTGTCCTCGCCCGGGCTTTCGCCGCCGAACGACGACAAAAGATCGGGCCGGCCGACGTCCCCGACGAAAAGGGTGTCCCCCGTGAGGACGCCGTACGGGGCGGCGTCATCTCCGTGTTCCCATACCACGAGGCAAATCGACTCGGGTGTGTGGCCGGGCGTCGACAGGACCTCGAGGGTTACGTCTCCGAGGGAGAGCCGCTGGCCGTCCTCGAGCAGCTCGACCGGGAAGTTGACCCGGGCGCCGGCGCCGTAGGAGATGACGGCGCCCGTACGGTCGGCAAGCTCGAGGTGCCCGCTCAGGAAGTCGGCGTGCACGTGCGTTTCGATGACCCGTTCGATCCGCAAGCCCTTCTCAGCCGCCTCGTCGAGGTAGATCCCGATGTCGCGTCGCGGGTCGACCACGACCGCCCGCCCGGTCGTCTCGTCAGCGAGCAGGTAGGAGGCCTGCGAAAGGCAGGCCAAGTAGTGCTGGGTCAGGATCATCTCGGCTCCGTGGCTGCGCCGGGGTTACTGCGGGTGCTTCAGTGAGGCTGGGGCACGAGGCGGATGTAGGGCTTGGGGGACTTCCACTCGCCGAAGATCTCTTTGGCTTCGTCGTTACTGACAGATCCGGCGATGACGACGTCTTCGCCCTGCTTCCAGTTGACCGGGGTGGCGACACGGTGCTTTGCGGTGAGCTGGAGCGAATCGATGACCCGCAGCACCTCGTCGAAATTACGGCCCGTGGTCATCGGGTAGACGAGGACCAGCTTGACCTTCTTGTCGGGGCCGATGACGAAGACGTTGCGGACTGTCTGGTTTTGGGCAGCCGTGCGGGACTTGGCGTCGCCCGACACGTCCGCAGGCAGCATCCCGTAGAGCTTGGACACCTTGAAATCGGCATCGCCGATTATGGGGAAATTGGGCCTCGTGCCCTGGGTTTCCTCGATGTCGCGCGCCCACGCCTCGTGGTCGGAAGTCGAGTCGACCGAAAGGCCGATGACCTTGACCCCACGCCTGTCGAACTCGGGCTTCAGCTTGGCCATGTAACCGAGCTCGGTCGTGCAGATGGGTGTGAAGTCCTTCGGGTGGGAGAAAAGCACCGCCCACGAGTCGCCGACCCAGTCGTGGAACTTGATAGGGCCCTGTGTCGTCTCCGCCTCGAAGTCGGGGGCGGTGTCACCAATCAACAGGCTCATGTCGACCTGCTCCTCCTTTGTAATTGGTTGTACTTGGTCAAATGTCCAAAATCGGTCAATACCAGCGCAGCGGCCAATGTACGCCATGAACGTACCGAGGGCCCTGCCCGGCCCACGGATCCTCTAACAACTGTCCCCCGAGCGTTCTTCCCGCTACCCGGCGTCCGGCGGCGGGCCTCGGGCCTACAGCCTAGCTACCAGGGACGATGACCGCCGCGGCGTGGTGCGGAGGCAGCGCCCGGCGTGGTGCGGAAGTGGCGTCGGGGCGGGGCGAGGTGGTGCCGGGGCGGCGTCGGGCGGCCGGCTCCCGGGGCCCGCAAGGCGCCGTCCGGGGCCTGGCCTCTGTCAAGATGTCACCTAAATGGGGCAAGGTGAAAGCCACGCGAGTTGAGCGATAACGGCGCTCGAGCAGAGCGCGACTACTGGTACAGCCCGCTACGCTTACGCCCCTTCAGGCTCTTGTGGGCCAGCGCTGTCGTCTCCAACATCGGCGTTTGGATGGAAGGCGTCATGGCCGGGTTCGTGATGGCCAGGTTGACGAGCGTGCCATCGCTTGTAGCCGCCATGCCGCTGGCGGCGTCGCTCCCGGGAGTCATATTCGCGCTCCCGGCCGGCGGGGTTTCCGACGCCACGGACCGGCGCCTGGTGCTGCTTTCGGCCAAAACTCTTTTCTTCCTCGGCATGGCGGGCCTGGCGGTCGTGACCGCCCTCGGCGGCCTGTCCCCCTTCGCGCTGCTCGTCTTTACGGCAATGCTCGGGACGGCCGGGGCTTTTTCGGCACCAGCTTGGTGGGCGACCCTTGGCGACCTGGTGCCCGAGCGGCTCCTGTCCCGTTCTCTCGGCCTCGACGGGCTCCAGTGGAACATAGGCCAGATCGTCGGCCCCGTCCTCGGGGGTTTCCTGCTGGCCTCGATCACCGCTGGTGGCATGTTCGCAGTTGCCGCCGCCCTCACGACCGCCGTCGTGGTCTTTCTGTTCATATGGCGCGGCCGCTCCCGCTTCAGGCTTTCCACGCCGGGGGAGGCCGCCGCCGAACGCATGCTCGGGGCCATCGGGGCCGGGGCCCGCTACCTGGCAAACGCTCCTGCCCTGCAGGTGACCTGCTGGCGGACCGTCCTGTTCGTCTTCCCCGCCTGCGCCCTTGCCGACCTGCTCCCCCTGGTCGGCTCGAGGTACCTGCATGCGGGGCCGGAGGGGTACGGCCTTTTGCTTTCGGCGATCGGCGCTGGGTCGGTCGTGGGCGCGTTGGCGCTCCCTCGGCTGAAGGACAGTGTCCACCTCGACAAGATGCTGGCGTCTTCCAGCTTCATGTACGGCGGTTGCATGGTCCTGCTCGTGCTCACTCACAACGACCTCGTCGCCGCCGTGGCCCTCGCCGGGAGCGGCGGGGCCTGGCTGATCGGCGTGACGACCCTCAACCTGGGAGCCCGAGAGGCTGTACCTGCATGGGTCGTGTCTCGAGCCCTCGGCGCCTATTTGATGGTTTTCCAGGCTTCGATCGTGCTCGGCTCTCTCATTTGGGGCGGTATTGCCGACGCGATCGGCGTCAAATGGTCGTTGTTGGCGGCGGCGGCGACCTTCGTCCCGGGGTTATTGACGGTTCGCTGGCTCGGGCTGCCGGTGGTCGAGAGCGGCGAGATGAAGGTCGTGCCAAGGGCCCACCCCGATGTGGCCGTGGAGCCCGAAGCCGAAGACGGTCCCGTCATGATCGTCGTCGACTACAAGGTGAGCCCCGAGAACGAGGAGGCTTTCATCGAAGTGATGGAGGAGCTCCGGGTGGCCCGGCGCCGGACGGGAGCCTCCCGCTGGGGTGTTTTCGAGGACGTGGGCGAGCGGGGACGCTTCGTGGAGACCTTCGTCGTGCCCTCCTGGGGCGAGTACCTCGTCCAGCGAGCGCGGTACACCGCGGCGGACCAGCGTGCTCTCGACGCCTCTCGGGGGCTCACCGAGGGCGAAGATGGGCCGACCGTGCGCTATTTCATCCACCCGGAGTCGGCCTTCTCCTACCGGAGGCGCGCTCGTTGGCGCCGCCTTCGCGGTGTAGACCGGCTCCTGCTCAGCTCCCCCCAGCTGCCCCAGGTGCACCGCAGCGACGAAACGGGAGAGAATTGAGCAGTGACACGGCTGTGACGGTCAACGACGCTGCCGGCAGAGACCCTGCTTACGGGCCCGAAAGCCGCCTCGTCCGCACATCGGACCTGCGTTTTGGGTACTCGCCGAGGCAGGTGAAGCTCGACGACGAGCACGTCCTGGCACTGATGGAAGTCGCCGACCAGCTGCCACCAGTCCTCGTGAGCTCCCGCACTTCCAACGTGATCGACGGGGCACACCGTCTCGAAGCGTTCCGCCGGTTGGGCAGGCGCGAAATCCGGGCAGTGATGTTCAACGGCCCGGACAACGAAGCGATGGCGCTGGCGGTGCGAGCCAATGTGACCCACGGCAAACCGCTCAACAGGATGGAACGCCAGGCGGCGGCTGCGACGCTCCTGCGGCAATTGCCTGAGCGCAGCGACCGGTGGCTGGCGGGAGTGTGCGGCCTCTCACATACCACGATCGCCAGGGTGCGCAAGGCTCTGGGCGTCGTCAACCAGGCGGCGAGGAAGGGCCGGGATGGTCGCGAGCGCCCGGTCGACCCCGAGCGCGGCCGCCAGGCGGTGATGGATGCCATCAACGACAAGCCCTCGTCAAGCCGCCGGGAGCTGGCGGAAGCCGCCGGGGTGTCGCTTTCGACTGCGCAGCGCGTCGCAGCCGGCCGGCGCTCGCACGGGGAGCCGCCCCTTCAGTCATGGCGAAGTGGGGGCACCTGGTCGTGGTTGCAAAAGACGGCCGTTTCTGCTGAGGATCTCGAGCGCCATTTGGGCAACTTGCCCGCTGGCCAAATTCGCGAAGTGGCCGAGGAGTGCCGGCGCCGAGAGGGAGCCTGGGCAGCAATTGCAAATGCCTTGGAGCTCTCGCTCGGCTCTGTGCCTCCCGAGGACCGGGGGGACGACAGCTTGGCGGAACGTTAGCGCCTCAAGCGCTGACGCCCAGGACGGCTCCGCGCCCCTCTGCGCGGGAGGTGATCACCGTCCCGAAACCGTCGCCAAAACACACGAACCCAGCGGTCGAGAGCGATCCGACGCTCCCACCGAGAGCTCTGCGCGCAGCCGTGAGTGCGACCGCAGGGTTGGCACCTTGCACCAGTTCTTCGTGAAAGTACCTCATGAGCGGCGCCGTCCCGAGGTCGGGCACAGGGCTCACGCTCGCGACGACGGCTCGGGCCCCCGCGTCGATCAGAAGGCGGCTGAGGCCAACGCCATTGGCATCGGCCATGCCGATGTCGCAGCAAGAAAGCACGACCAGGACGGCGTTTTCCGTTTCGCGTGCCAGCTCGTCACCCGTAATGGGCCCGTCCGCCAAGCGGACGGTCGATAACAAGGGGTTGTCAGCCCTGAAGTTCCCGTGAGCTGCGATGTGGACAACGTCCGCCTTTCGTAGTGCAAGCTTGGCATTGGCGATGGTAGCGAGGTCGCCGTAAAGCCCTCGGGCCCTGCCTCCCCAGATCCGTCGGACCGCCGCCGCTTCTTCTTCTGCATGGTTGAGGCCGGGAGCGGCTATCACCACGGTACGTGGCCGCGCGCCAAGAGAGCGGTTTGGCGAAGCGGGGAAAAGCACCGAGGAGGCCGACGCTGCGACGACGACGTTCGTCTGGTCGAAGCTCGGCAATAAAGACCACGGGACTGAGGCGATGAGCCCATCGGCGACGATGATAAAGTCCCCACGCGGGGGGAGCGCGAGAGGTGAAAATACGAGATCCTGCAATGTCTTGCCGGCCTCGCGCAACCGTGCCGGCGCCGTGGCGGCATCACCTGGAGCCCACGAGACCGCTCCCCGCAAGGCCAATCGGAGACCGGCGACGGCTTCACGCACCGCGGTCATCGGCCCAAGTTCGCTGAGACCACACTCGCCGTTGTAAAACCAAGAAGCGACGAGCTTTCCTTCCACGGTCGCGTACTCGACGAGAGCTTTCTCCTGCAGCCGCGCCGCAAGCGCCTTGCGCGCTCGAGGCCCTGCCGACGGCAAGCGGAGGCGCTGCACTCCCGCTGCCGCCGCGTGACGGCTGCAACGCCGGACGACTTCTTCCAATGCGGCTTGGCGTTTGCGGAGCAGCGTTGCCTCTCTCGGGCTGACGTCTTCGCGTCCCTGAAGGACCATGACCTCCCGCAACGATGCCAGAGCACCGTCCATTTCGGGAGTTGTCAGCCCTGCGTGGTCGACCTCCCTGGCGCTGCGCACTGCTTCCATCCACCAAAGCGAGCGCGAAGGGTCGTCTGCGGCTTGGCCCAGGGCAACCCCAAGCGACATGAGCTCGTGGGCCTTACCCCCTCCCGCAGCACGCAGCTCGACGGAACCCAAGGTGGATTGGTAAGCGAAAAGTGCGTCGAGCCCGGCGAGGAGCGCCCGCTCGGCGGCGGGCACGTCCCCGAGAGCGAGTTGCAGCCGAGCTTGGCACAGCCTTGCCTCGAGGCGGTCAAGTGGTAGTGCCCGCCTGAGGGCAGGGATTATCTGTCCGAGAAGTTGTCGGGCGTCTTCGCGCCGATCGGCCCTGAGGAACACTTCGGCAGCGTGGATCTTGGCTCTGCGCGCTTCAGTTCCCCAGCCGCATTCGTCCAACTCGGCGGCACAGGCGAGCAGGAGCCGGGCAATTGCGGGGCGTGGGGGACCGGCGGCGGACCTTGCTCTCAGTCCTGCGAAACGGGCGAGTGCTTCCCACCGCGGGCGGCCCTGAGCGCGGAACAACGCCGCCGCTCTGCCCGCCCACCGGACGGCCCCGTCCGCGTCGTCGTCCAGCTCGCAGGCTTGGGCGGCCAGTAGGCAGGCTTCGGGCACGTCGGCGATGAACCCCGTTTGCTCGAGGGTTTGGACGGCGGCCTCGGCGAGCGCCCGCCCCTCTGCTACCAGCCCAGCCCTTAGGCACACCTCTACGCGGTCTACCAGCATCTCGGGCCGCAAGGCCCCGAGCTCGGCAGCGCGGCGTTGCGCCTGGTCAAAAAACGCCAGAGCTTTTGGCAAGTCACCGCGGCGGGCGGCCACGAACCCGAGGTCATGAGTCACCTCGGCTTGACGGATGTTTTCTCCAAGGCGTTCGAACGCTTCCGCGGCCGCGAGCAGATCGGACTCGGCGGCCTCGAGCTCGCCCCGGTAGGTCTCGACCAGCCCGCGGTTCTGGAAGGTAATTGCTGCCTCGAGGTCCATGCCGGCGGCGATAAAGGTGCCGACGGCGACGTCCCATGCCTCGATGGCGTCTGCTACACGTCCCGACCTTTGCAGTGCGAGGGCGCGCTGGGCCGCCGCCCGCGCCGCGTCCCCACCGGTCAGGTCCCTCGACGCTGTGTCAAGTAGGGCTATTGCCTCGTCGAAACGTCCCGAGCCGATGCGTTCGCGTGCCAGCGAGACCGTTGCCCGAGCAGCATTTTGGCGGTCGCCTCGCTCCATGAAGAGCGTGACAGCCTGCTGGAGAGCTACTTCCGCGTCGTGGTGGCGCCCGAGGTGCAGGCTGGCTTGCCCCTCGGCCAAAAGGGCAGAGGGGTCCACGCCCACGGGGCTCAGATGGTCACCCACTCCGTTTCGAAGCCGGCAACGCCACTTCGCCCAGGGACTGATTTAAGGCTTATAACACCCTGCCCGAGATGGTCGAAGAAAAACTGCCCTATCTCGTTAACCTGAGCGCTCGACTCCCGACCGTCAGGCCGTCGCAGGACCATCGAGCCTCCTGACGGCGGGTCGACCCGCCCGGATAGACGCTTGTTGCCGTCCACGAGCGCGATCTCGACCACCTGGCCGGGAGCTCGGAAACGCAACGTCCTCTCCGAACCCGTAGCGCGGACGCGCGCGAAGTCCTCGTCGTCATCGATGGCCGAGTCGAATTCCAGGCCCGCAATTGCAACCGCGACAGCCCGCCAGTTGAAAGCCGCTTTTGCCGCGTTTAGGACTGCGGCCGGCGCGGGTTCCACCCGGCGCAGCACCGAACGAAGCTCTGCGAGGGTGTCCGACTCCTGACCGTCGTACCTGGCCGTCATGGCTTCGCCCACGACGTCGTACCCTCCAGGACCTCCGGCCCGAGCCGCTCGATGTAGCGACGCAGCTGGTCGAGGCACCGTGCCCTGGTCGGCCCGACGCTGCCGACGGCAAGGCCAAATTGGTCCGCCAACTCCTCGTAAGCCACCGGCGGGTCTCCTACGGCCGCCAGGAGCAGAGCGCGGCAACGCTCGGGTAACACCGCGAGTGCAAGTTGCACGACCGAGTCCCTTTCTTTGACAAGCAATTGGTGGTCCAGTTCATCCGGACCGCCGTCGACGCGCTCGAGCCAGTCCCAAGGGTCGACGACGACCTGGCGGCTCCCGAGCTTGGAGACGCGAATGGCCTCGCGGCGAGCAGTGGTGGCCAACCAGGCACCCGCTCGCGACGGGTCCTCGAGGTCACCGAGGTGCTCTGAAAACCGAAGCCACGTCGTCTGACTGACGTCGGCGGCGTCGGGCGCGCCCAGGCCCACCGAGCGCGCCACAGACCAAACGAGGTCGGCAAAACGTTGTACGAGGGCGGACCATGCGCCCTCGTCCCCAGACGCCGCCCGCAACACCAGGTCGCGGACTTCATCCACGGGACGCGACGTTACTAAAGCGCGGCCTCAGAGGGCACGCCTAAAGCTGCTCCTAGTAACCGCCCCAGACGGGAGCGCCCCCGATTACGAAAGCTGCTGCCAGGCCGGCGACGACGATGCCAACGCGGAAGAGATGGTTGTGAAGGACATTGCGCATTGTTGGACCCCTTTCGTTCAGCGGGCCTCGGCGGCCCCCTGCACTCAAACCAGAGCAGTTGGCGGGCATCGACGTACAAGGGATGCTCAATTTGCGCGTGACTTGGGAGAAATGGCTGCGCTGCGTGCATCGCGCGGCCACCCAAACGACTCTGTCCCAGTAAGCGCAAGCGAAAAACAGGAGAGGGACTTTGGCGGTAATCGCACTGGCAGTACTGGTTGGGGGCATGGCCGGCTGGACGACTGGAGCGACATTGGGCCGAGGCACTGCGAGCCATCTGGGCGCTTGGTGGCTGCTCTTTCCCGCAATCGCCGCCGAGGCTTTCCTCGGTTCGACTTCGGGGGCGCTCCACTTGCTGCTGGCCGTGCTCGCGTGCCTGCTGGTCGTCGCCTGGTGCGTCGTGAACGCCCTGGCGAGCAGGGGGCAAACGTACGGTTTTGCCCTGCTCGCAACGGGGGTCGGTATGAACACCCTGGTCATCGGCCTGAACGGTGGGATGCCCGTATCGAGCAGCGCCCTTGCGGCAGCGGGCTTCCCGAGGAGCATGAACGTGGCGCAAGGGCATCTCTACAAGCACCTCGCCATGACCGCCGCCACCAGGCTGCGCTTCCTCGGGGATTTTGTCCCGGTAAGGCTCTTTCGGACCGTGCTCAGCCCGGGCGACATCGTGATGCTCGTCGGGATCGCCGCCATCACCTGGGCGGCGTGCGCGTCCTGGCGTCGCACTTCGCGTTCGACTGGCACAATTGGCCAGTCGAACGCGAGGCCCGGCCACGAACCCCTGGTGGCGGCCCTCGACGCTGTCGAAGAACTCGCGTGAACCGTAACGGGGACGGCATCACAAGCGGGGCCACAGCGTGATCCTCGCCTTCAGCACGATCGCGTTCCCCTCGGCGCCGCTCGCCCAGGTGCTCCGCCTCGGCCAGAGCTGGGGCTATGAAGGCGTCGAGCTCCGGGTGGTCGACGGCAAACTGGTTGACCCGGGTTGTTCTCATGCCGAGCGCGCCCGCACGCGGGCCATCCTCGAGTACAGCGGGATGCCGGTTGTCTGCCTCGACAGCTCGGTGCGCTTAGCCGACCCGGTGGCCGCCCCCCAGCTCGACGCCCTTTTGGTGCTCGCCTCGGAGTGGGGCGCCCCCCTTGTCCGGGTCTTCGCCGGCAGTTTCGACGGGGGGCCGCTCGAAAAAGAGGAGGCGATCAACGCAGCGGGCCGTGTCCTGAGACGTGCCATCCCCCATGCCGAGCAGTTGGGGGTCCAGATCGGGGTCGAGACCCACGACGCCTTCTCGGCGTCGAAGGACCTGGCCGAGCTCCTCGCCCTCATACCCAGTTCGTGGGTGGGCGCCGTCTGGGATGTCCTCCACCCCTACCGAGCAGGCGAAACGGTTGCCGATGTGATCCAGGCCATCGGACGGCGAGTGCTGCTCGCGCAGGTGAAGGACGCTCGCACGGACGAACGCCAACGCGACGGATGGCGGCTGGCGCTGATGGGGGAGGGTGAGGTGCCCGTGCACCAAATGCTCCAAGCCCTCCACGCGATTGGGTACACAGGCGCAGTGTCGGTGGAGTGGGAGAGGTTTTGGCACCCGGACGTCGAGGCCGCCGAAATCGCCCTACCCCAGCATGCGGCCGTGATCGGGGAGTGGCTCACGGAGCTGAGCTCGGACTGTACGCCCTGCGCTGACCCCCCGCTGCGTTGACCGGCCGGGCGGCCTTGAGGGAGCGAGCTAGCGCTCGCGCTCGCCTCGCCCGAGAGCGGGAAGCCTGGGGTCGATCTCCTGGGATGCCCAGGTCCCGCGCACCCAGGCGTGCGCCGGGTCGTCGCATATGAGCCACTCTCTCGCCCCGGGCCCGGCCATCACGTTCAGGTAGTACAGGTCGTAGCCCGGCACAGCCATCGACGGCCCGTGCCACCCGTAAGGGATGAGGACGAGGTCACCTGACCGCACCTCCGCCAGCAGGTCGATGGGCCGCCTCGCGTGGCCGTAAATCCTCTGGTACGCCATGCCCGGGCCACCCGGCCCGTCCCCGACCTCGTAGTAATAAATCTCTTCGAGCTGGGCTTCGCCCGGCCGTTCCTCGTCGTGCTTGTGCGGGGGGTAGGAGGACCAGTTACCCCCGGGCGTTATGACCTCGCAGGCGATGAGCCGGTCGGCCTCGAACTCCCCCGGGGTGCAGAAATTGGTAACCCTGCGCGAGCAGACGCCGGCGCCCCGGTACTCGACGGGCACCTTGGAGGCAGGTTGGTAGCGGAAGGGGAGCCTCTTGCCGGCGCGAGCACCCGGGAGAGCGAACCGGCCGCCGGCGCTGCTCGTGACGCTCGCCTCCGAGTGGACCGGGATGTACGCGAAGTCGGTCACCGCACCGGCCAGGACGCCCGGGCGCCCGGCCAGGTCGAAGCTCTGGCCCTCGCTTTGGACGCTGCATCCTCCCGAAAGAGGCAGCACGAGGAGCTCTTCGTCGCCCGTCTCGAAACTCTGAGACTCACCCGCCGCGAGTTCGAGGATCCGCAGCGACGACCAGGACCACCCAGCATCTGCCGGGGTGACCTCCAGCGACCACATGCCCTTCTCGAGCGAACCTGCAGGGCGGTACCACTTGCCTCCGGCCTCAGCGTGGGCCTGGGCCTGCGCCGGGGACGGGGCGCTCGAAGCGGGTGTGGGAGCGGTCATGCCTGCAACACTACGAGGCTCCACGGGCCGGCCCGGCGACGCCAAGGGCGGAGGCACGTTCGCACCACAGCTCGTAAGCGCCACCGAGCCTGCCCGCCACGCCGCCGGCCGGTTGGACCACATCAGGGCCCCCGGCCGGGTGCGGCCCGCCGGCCACTTCGATGCCTGCGGCCGCTGCGGCTAGCAACGCCGCCCCCCGCGCCGAGGCGTCGGCGGCAGGCAGCACCACGAGAGGCCGGCCGATGACGTCGGCAAGCAGCTGGCGCCACCGGGGGTCGGTGCTCCCGCCCCCGGCGAGCAGCACCTGGGAGGCGCCCGCGTACTCGGGGAGGCAGAGGGCCGCCTCGAGGACAGAAAAGGCCACTCCTTCGAAGACCGCCCGCACGACGTCAGCCCTGCGGGTGTGGAGCCGCAGCCCGGCGAACGAACCGCTCGCACGGGCGTCCATGCGAGGGCTCCGGGCGCCTGCAACGTGCGGCACGAAAGAGACCCCGTTGGCCCCGGGAGGCGACTCGGCGAGTGCCGAGTAAGCGGTTGGCCAGTCGCAGCCGAGCGTCGCCCACGCCCAATCGAAGGCGAGCCCGACGGCCTGCACCGCTGCGAGAGCGTAATAACCACCCCTGGCGGCGGCGAAGAGGTGGTAGCGCAGGCCCGGGTCGGGCCCGGCTTGTGCGCGCAAGGTGACGAGCTGAGCAGCTGTGCCGACAGTCAGGGCTATTTCACCCGGCTCGGTCACCCCGTTGCCGACGATGGCCGCCGCTGTGTCGGCTGCGCCGTAGACGACCGGCACGCCCGGCCGCAGCCCGAGAGCTCCCGCTGCGTCCGGCGTCAACTCCCCGGCGGGGGCGGTGGAGCCACCGAGAGGAGCGAAGAGGCTTGGAGAGATCCCGAGACAACTGGCTACTTCTGCGGCCCATCTCAACTCGGGGAGGTCGAACAGGAGGGTGCCTGAGGCATCTGTCGGCTCGCTCCCGGCAATGCCCGTCAGCCTGAGGCGGAGCCAGTCTTTGCATTGCAAGGCCCACGACGCCCTCGAAAAGACGTCCTTTTCGAACTCCGCCAGCCAGCAGAGCACCGGCCCCGTCATGCCGGCGACGAGCGGGTTGGCAAGCGAGCGGAGGGACGGCCCGTCGAGCCGCGCGTACCGGCCGAACTCGATCTCCGCCCGCTCGTCGGCCCACAGGACAGCGGGGCGGACGGCTTCGCCCCTCTCGTCAGCGAGGACGGCACCGTGCATCTGGCCCGACAGGCCGATCGCCCCCACCCGGGAGCGCAACTCGCCTGTGCGGGCGGCCTGCCCGAAGGCCTCCTGCACCGCGGCGGTTACCGACCGCCACCAGTCGGCAGGGTCGCTTTCTGCCCAACCCTCTTGCGGGCTCCTGACCGCATGTGGCGCCCTCCCAATGCCCAATTGCGCCCCGCCGGCGCCGATTACCACCGCCTTGGAGGACGAAGTCCCGATGTCTATGCCGAGGAGCAGGTCGCTAGCTCCGGCCTGGCTCAGCCCGGCTCACCCCCCGACCTTCACTCGCCGCCGAAATTGCCCAAAGGGCTGGCAGGCGGGGCCCAGCCGGCTACGACCTCGTCCAAAGCGGCCCATGCAGCCTCGGGGATCTGCACGGTGGCACGGGTGACGACGGTGCGCGCCTGGTCCTCGGTCCGTATGCCCGACACCACGCTCGCCACCGCAGCATGGCGCCGCGGGAAGGCCGCCGCCGCTTCGGGGAGCGAAGTGCCATGGCGTTGGCAGGCTCGCGCAAGCGCCCTGGCCCGCTCGAGGACCTCTGGCGACGCCGGCAGGTAGTCGAAGTAAGCGTCGTCCGCGGGCCAAGTGCGCGCCAGTAGGCCCGAGTTGAACGGGGCCGCCGCAACGACCGACACCCCTCTTGCGAGGCACTCGGCGAGCAGTGGCTCTCCCGAGCGGTCGAGGAGCGTCCATCGCCCGGCGAGCATCACAACGTCGGCGTCGGTCTCCCGGACGACCCTCAACAGCGGCTGCCAGTAATTCATCCCGGCGCCGACCGCTCCGACGACGCCTTGGTCGCGCAACTTGCACAGCGCCGGCAGTGCCTCGTTGACCACCTGGTCCATGTAGTCGTCCGGGTCGTGCACGTAGACGATGTCGACCCTGTCCAGGCCGAGGCGATCCAGGCTCGACTCGAGGCTGCGCCGGACCCCGTCTGCCGAGTAGTCGCGCCGGCGGGTCAGGTCGTCGGGGACGTCGAAGCCTGCGGCGGCGATGTCCGAACCGGTAGGCGCCGGGTTGGGCACGAGGAGGCGGCCAACCTTGGTCGAAACGACGAAGTCCTCCCTCGGGTAGCGCGCGAGGGCCGCGCCGAGACGGCGTTCGGACAACCCGAGCCCGTAATGGGGCGCCGTGTCGAAATAACGGACGCCTGCCTCCCATGCGGCCGCGACCGCGCCCGCGGCGGTGCCGTCGTCGACGTGGTGGCGCAGGTTGCCGATATTGGCGGCGCCGAAGCCCACCTCGGTCACCTCCAGGGGAGTCCTGCCGACCCGCCTGCGGCTCAAAACAGTGCTGTTTGACAAGCGGACAAGAGCTTACAGTTGGGGGCACCGCAGACGTAGTGGCGACCACCCAAGTCGTAACCGCCAGCCTCCGCTGGTGTTCGGAGGACGACTGCGAATGCCGGTCTCACGGCGCGTGCAACGGCGCCTCGCCGCGAAGCCTGGGTTCCGCCTCTTTACGGAGATTTTCCGCCCAACACGTAATGTGCCACGTCATTGCCGCGTGGGCGCGGGCGGGGTTACGATCTCCGACGGCATCGACCACCGCCCTCAGCTCACTGGCGCTCGCCAGTAATGACGACTTCACGACCACGGTGAGCTCGCGCCCACGCCGCACAAGTGAGTCCATGCTCCGCACTATGGCCTCCAGGAGCGGGTTGCGCGCCTGATGTAACAAGAGCTTATGGATCGCATCGTCGAGTTCGAGCAACAGCTCGTAGTCGGGGGGTTCGTTTTCCACCGAGCGCTCGTACTGGGTCAGGGCATCCTCGAGAGTAGTTAAGTCCTCAGGCTGAATGCGCGCCGCGGCAATACTGGCTATATGTGGCTCCAACAGCAGCCGGAGATCGATTACGTCCAGAAGAGATCGCGGGTCCACGAGCAGGACAAAATCCAACGGAGCGAACAGGTCCGTCGACTTGAGGGTGGAGACGTAGGTGCCGTCCCCCTGCCGAGCGGACAATATACCTAGGGCCGAGAGCTCGCGGACTGCCTCCCGTACGGAACCCCTCGAAAAACCGAACATCTGGGCCAGCTCCCGCTCGGGTGGGACCTTGGCCCCGGGTTGCAGCGTGCCCACCAAGATCATGTCGCGGATGGCGTCGGCTGCTGACCGGCTTGCGCTGGGCCCGAACTCAGGAGGTGAAGGGCGCGACTTTTGAGGACCTGCCGGCGGAGACACTGCCAGGTGGTCGCCAGCACTGGGTTTCATACGCCAAGTGATCCTACCTGCGACACCAGTAAAGCACCGGCACTTACGCGCCGCCAGCGGACGGCTGTCTACGAGCGCCTGGCGACCGTGGCCTGGTGCCGGCGCGCGGCAAAGAACCTGGCCGACGAGACCGCTGTGAACGGGCCCCTAGAGCACTAGTATTCCTTGGTCCCGTACCCGAGTTCTGCACCGCCGCTCAGCGGGATCGCGGCACCAGTCAGGAACTTGGCGCCGTCGCCCGCCAGGAACAAGCAAAGGTGCCCGACCTCCTCCGCTTTACCGACGCGCCCCAGCCACTGCCAACGGGATACGTCAAGCTCAGCCTGTGCGGGATCGGCCTGAGCGTTGAGGTACTCGCGGTACAGCGGAGTCTCGATCACGCCGGGGAGGACAGCGTTGACGCGCACTCCATAAAGCGCTTCGTCGATAGCCAGCGCCTTGGTAAGGCCTTCGATGGCGCCCTTGGTGGCCGTGTAGGCACATGCTCCCACCTGGCCGATCGCGCCGACCAAACTTCCGATATTGATAATACAACCGCTCGTCAGCCTCAGCGCTGGAAGAGCCAACTTGCAAAGCTCGAAGTAACTTGTCACGTTGAGGTGCAGGAGCCGCGAGAAATCACGAACTGAAGTGTCATCGATGGTTGTATAGGGGGGGTGCCAACCAGCGTTGTTGACAAGACAATCCAATCTGCCCATGCTCTCTATCGTTAGGCGGACGAGGCGCTGGTTGTCGTCGGTATCGGACACGTCACACCGGATAAAGCGGCAGCTGCCGGGACCGGGCTGGTTGATCTCGGCCGCCGCTGCCTCACCCGCGGCCTCGTCTCTTCCGCACACGGTCACGGCCGCGCCAGCCCCGACGAACACCCGGGCAACGCCGTTGCCGATGCCGCGGGTGCCTCCGGTGATCAGTACCACCTGTCCGGTCTGGCTATTCAACATGGCCCACTCCTCCCAACAGCCCGGGAACGTTGGAGACGCTAAGTGCCGGAGACGGCACGAGGGTACGCTTGCAAGGCACTCAAACCAAAGATGTTCTCCTCGTCGCTCCTACTGAGCGGGGGAAGGGCTTGTTGGGTACCCCTCAGCACCTCGGCATAGGTGCCTCGGAGCGTGGAGACAGGCCAATCCGAGCCGAAGATGGTCCGCAACGACCCGAAAGCCCCTAAAACCCGGTCCACGTATGGCTCTAATTGCGCCGGGGACCAGGCGACCTTTGCCTGGGTGACCATCCCGGAAAGTTTGCACCACACGTTGGGTTCTTGGCTAAGTGCGTTTATATGGCCCGCCCACGGTTCGATGGTGCCCGATGCGATCGGTGGTTTAGCCATGTGGTCAAGTACAAACCGGAGGTCGGGCAGGCTACGGACCACATGCACGGTCCCGGGCAGCTGATGAGGCCGGACCAGTAGGTCGTAGGTTAGACCTCGTTTGGCAACCTCGGCGAGGCCTCGCAAAACCGACGGTCGGAGCAGCCAGTCCGGATCTTCCTCATCCTCGGCTTGATGGCGGATGCCGACCAAAAAGCGCCCGTTAGGGGACGAGATTAGCGAGTCCAGGACGTCGCCGACATCTTCGCCTGTCAGGTCCACCCAGCCGACGACCCCAACTAGGAAAGGGACCGTGGCGGCCGTGGCCAACAACTCCCGGGTCTCGTCAAGGTCCGACCTGGCCTGAACGGCGATCGTGCGCTGGATCCCGGACGCCTCCAGCAAGGGGAGCAAGTCTTCGGGTCCGAAGCGCCGGCAAAGGGGGCGCACCTCCGGGGTCATCCACGGATAGTGAGCTGTTGCAGGATCCCAGAAGTGCTGGTGCGAGTCGATCGTTATCACGCGCGGGCGTCGGTCGGCTCAGGAAGACGTGACTTCTTCGATGGTGCAGATAACCTGCCCGACCTCGTAGGTAGCGCCTTCCTCCACCGAGATGGCCGTTACGGTCCCGGAACATTCGGCCTCGACCACGAAGCTGACCTTATCTCCTTCGATCTCCACCAGGGGATCTCCGGCGCTGACCACGTCACCCGTGGCGACGAAGACGCGGGTTACGTCCACATCGATCGTCGACATCCCCATCTTGGGGACGCGCACCTCAGTCACGGCTGGGGCCCCCTGCCCCAACGAGGTCACGGACGGCCTCGATGATGCATTGGTGGGACGGTACGATTTGCTCCTCGAGCAAGACCGAGAAGGGGACGGGCACATCTGCCCGGCTCACCCGGCGCACCGGTGCTCGTAGGGCGGCAAAACACTCGTCAGCCGCAAACGCCGCCACTTCGGCACCGAAACCGGCCGTCCTATATGAGTCGTCGCACACCAACAGCCTCCCAGTACGCATCACGGAAGCAACTAGAGCGGCTCTGTCGAACGGAAGAAGGCTGCGGGGATCGAAAACTTCGACCGAGATGTGCTCCTTGTCCAAGTCCTCCGCCGCCCGGAGGGCCTCGGCCACCAAGTGGCCGACGGCCACGACCGTGATGTCCTCGCCGCGCCGGTGGATCCGAGCTGTACCGAGCGCCACGGGCGCGCGGTCGTCGCCGACCTCGCCGCGCTGGGCCTGCACGGCGGCGGGGGAAAACAGGGCGACCGGGTCATTGTCCCGGATGGCAGAGATGATAAGACCGTAGGCATCCTCGGCGGTCGTAGGGACAACCGTCTTGACCCCGGCATGGACCAGGAATGAATAGGGATGGTCAGAGTGCTGCCCTGCCAGGCCTCGACGAGCACCTGACCCTGGGAAGAGATAGGTTACCGGCACCTTCACCTGCCCCCCGGTCATGAGCGAAAACTTTTGCGCTTGGTTGACGATCTGTTCGAAGGCGATGTACATGAGCGACGGGACTTGGAACTCGACGACCGGGCGCATCCCGGCCAAGGCAGCCCCGGTTGCGAAGCCGGTAAAGGCCGCCTCCGAGATCGGCGAATCGATAACGCGATCGGGGCCAAACGCCTCCAGCAAACCCCGACTGACGCCCCGGAGCCCCTGGCGCACGTCCTCACCTATGACAAAAACGCCGTCATCGCGTTCCATCTCGTCGTGCAGCCCTTGGCGGAGTGCTTCGAGGTACCGCATACGCGTCACGGCCGACCTCCCCACCCGGCCGCGGGGAAGCCAGGAAAATCGCTCGAGGCGTACGCGTAGTCGAAGGCGCTCCCGGCGAGAGGTTCGGGGCTCTGGCGAGCGTACTCGATGGCATGGGCCAAACAGAGCTCGATGTCGGCGTCGATTTGGTCTTGCTGTTGGCCTGACATCAGCCCTTCTTCGCGAATTCTTGCCGGCCATGTGACCAACGGGTCGCGCTCGCGCATCCTGGCAATTTCCTCGTCGGTCCGGTAGCTGAGCCTCAGGGCGGCTTCGGCCGTTTGGTGACCCACAAACCGATAGGTTTGGCACTCGAGGAACTGGGGGCCTTCGCCGCGCCGTGCCGACGAGATGACTCCCGATGCGGCGTCGAAGACGGCGCCAGGGTCCATCCCGTCGGCCGTGACGACAGGCATGCCGAACGACGACGCCCGTTGGCCGATCGGGACCTTGGACATCTCGGTGATGCGTGCCGTAACCGCGTACTGATTGTTTTCGCACACGAATATCACCGGAAGGTCCCAGATGGCAGCCATGTTCATGGCTTCAGCCAGGACGCCTTGGTTGATACCCCCGTCACCGAAGAAGGTTACGGCCACTGCGTTCTTGTCCGGGTACAGCTGCCGGCGAGCCCACGCCGCCCCCACTGCGATCGGCGCTCCGGCGGCAACGATACCGTTGGCCCCATAGATGCCGAGAGAGAAGTCAGCGATGTGCATCGAGCCGCCGCGGCCTCGGTTCAACCCGGTACTGCGCCCGAACAGCTCCGCCATCATGGCGCTGACGTCGGCGCCCCGTGCCAGGAGGTGCCCATGACCCCGGTGCGTGCTCGTGAGTATGTCGTCCCCGCTAAGAGCCGCGCAAAGACCTGCGGCCACCGCCTCCTGGCCGATGTATTCGTGAGCGACGCCGGCGATCTCGTTCGCGTTGACAAGGCGCCGAACTTCCTCTTCGAACCGGCGGATCAGCCGCATGGTCCGGTACATCCGGATGGGCAGAGTTGACTCGTCTGTCATGTCCATCTAAAGCAAGGCTCCTCCGTTGACGCGCAACACGTGCCCGGTGGTATACGACGCCTCCTCGGCCAGGTAGATGACGGCAGCCGCGACCTCTTCGGGAGTGCCGATACGGCCAAGGAGGGTACGGGCGCTGACCCGTTCCCTCGCCTCGGGGCTGTCAGCCTGGAGCATGGGCGTGTCCACCGGTCCGGGAGAAACGACGTTTACCCGCACGCCGAAGGGCGATACCTCGCGCGCCAGTGATTTGGAAAAAGCGATCACCGCACCTTTGGCGGCCGCATAATGGGCAGCCGGACGGACTGAGCCTGTCTCCCCGGCTGTAGAGGAAAAATTGATAACAGTGCCCGCTCGGCGCGACATCATCACCGGGACGACGGCGCGGCAGGCGACGAACACAGAGGTGAGGTTGCTTCGCAGAGTGGCATCCCAGTCCTCGTCGGTGATGGCGTCGAACGGCGTTATCTGGAAGAAGCCGACGCAGTTGACGAGCGCCGTGATAGGCCCGAGATCCCCTTCGCATTGCTGGACGAGCGTCGTCATGGCGGAGGGGTCGGCGGCATCGAAGGCGGCGGACACATACCCCGAGGGGGGTAGTTGGAGACGCTCGGTCAACGACCCCAAGGCATCGGCGCTTTTGTCAGTGAGCCCGAGCAGGAAACCGTGATTGGCAAAGGCCGCGGCAACCGCACCACCGATACTGCCTGCCGCCCCACTTATGAGCGCTACACGTGGCTCCAATGTCACGATGAATATCTACCTCGAAGAGTAATGGCGTTCAGAACCCACACGCCGCCCGTCCGGTTCGTGGAAGCAAGCCAATCAACTTGCCTCAACGCCGGGGACGTCCCAGGATCTTGGAGCTTAGCAGGAGTGGTCCGACCAATCAAGTGCCAAATGTTGCACACCAGGCTGGTGAGCGGCTCACCCGGCCTCGAGCTGTCGCGCATGGCCCGACCAATCTCGCCACCCAAGCCCTGTACGAGCTGACCACGGCGACCTTCACAGTGGGACCTGATGCAGTACGCCGCCGATCAATCGAGGTGACAGACCTCCGCTGCCGCGCTCCATTTCGGCCCGGCGTGGCCCAGGGCGTTCTCCTGGCACCGGTCTGTGGCCGCGAACCAATCGACCATGCGCGGGTCTTGGGCCATGGCGTCGCTGTCCTTCGAATGGTCTTGCCCGATGTATTCGTAGTAACGGAACAGCAGGCCATCGAAATAGAAGATGCTGTGATTGACGACGCCGTGGTCACGGATGGCGTGGCGCACGTCAGGCCAAACGTCGGCATGTAGGCGGAGGTACTCCCCTTTATGGTTTGAGAGGAGTCTTGTCACGCTGCCAAAACGTTGCGCGGACCGCCCCCCTGTCGTGGTCTCAGACATCATTGCGCTCCCTCCCGTGCCGGCCCCTCTTGTCCCTCGGTACCCCGCCTCCCGGGTTGCCCGTGCCACAAACCATCTCGCCCTGGGTGCGGGCACGCCGGCCGTGGCAGGCCGGCTGGGCACGGCGAACGGTCCTCCGAACGCCGGACCGCGGTCTGGTCAGCCCTAGTGGTAGTACCAAGATCACCCTACACCTCCCAATTCTCCCCATCAAGAGCCTCTCGGGCCTTGACAGGTCGGACCTTTCGTGAAATCATCGTAGACAACACGACGGCGGGCGAGCGAAGCCAGGAGGGGGACGGTTCAATGCTTGACAGTCGGAGACACCAACAGCTCTGGACCGTGCCGACCTCGCCGACCACTGACTTCGCCCAGGGGTGGGCGCAGTGGTGAGGGCCGGGCCCTCTGGGCGACTGGCGGGACAATGAAGGCTTGGGTGCTGTACGACTTCGGCGATTTTCGGCTGTGTGATGTCGAGGAGCCCACGGACATCCCTCGGGGCCATGTCAAGCTCCGGGTGTGCACTGTCCAGCCCAGTATCACCGAGTCGGCCCTCATGAGCGGGCTGCCGATCTACAACCTCGAGCTCGTGCGCCGGAAACTCGAGGCCGGTCCATGCAGGCTGTTCGGCCACGAGTTCAGCGGTGAGGTCGTCGAGACCGGCGAAGGGGTCAGGGACCTCGATGTGGGGCAACGGGTGGCATCGCGGTCATTGAGTTCTTGTGGCCAATGTTTGCTTTGCCGGTCCGGTCGGCGAGATGAGTGCCAAAAAGGGCCGATCACCGGCTTCGACATTCCCGGCGCCTTCGCTGAGTACGTGGTCGTGCCGTCCGACAGCCTCATCGCCATCCCGGACCAGATAAGTAATGAGGAGGGCGCGGCTTTGCAGGCCCTATGCGACGCGGTCGCCGGTGTGTCGGCGGCGAGGCTGCGCATGGGCGAATCGACCGTTGTCATCGGGCTCGGAGTTATGGGCCTATTTTGCGCGCAAGCGGCCACTGTCTCGGGGGCGGGGCGGGTCATCGGCATAGACGTACGCGATCAATCCCTGCAGCTCGCCGCATCCTTCGGGATAAGGGAGATAATCGACGCCAGGACTGTCGACCCCGTAAAGCTCGTCCTCGACCTGACCGATGGCGCGGGCGCCGCGGTCGTCTTCGAGGCAGCCGGCGGTCCCTCCGAACAAGGGCTGGGGGGCGACTCCATGACGACGCAGGCCGCCCAGATGGCGAGCGACGGAGGCAAGGTCGTGGGCCTGGCGCTGCCAGGAGAAGCCGCCGTCCTGCCCTACAAGGTATTCCGCCACCGCAGTATCCGCTACCTCTTTCCAGACCCGTTGACGGTTGGCTTGGCTCGGCATGTGGTCAACCTCGTAGCGAGAAGCCTCATAGATTTGAAGCCGATGCTCGCGCCCCCGCTGATGGGTATCGACGCAATCCCCAAATCCTTCGACATGACAGCAAATAAGGCGGCTTTCGGCCTCATCAATCCCGCTCAGGTAACTATCTGGGAGGGAACCCCGCGGTGAGACCGAACGCCCAGTCGCGCCGCGAGGCTGCCTGACTACGAGCGCTTCGCACTAACGACGCAGGGAAAGGGACTCGTCGAGAAGTCTTTACCGACTAGACGGTACGCCGAACGTCGGCGGTCCACCATTGCATATACGAGAGGAGGTCTAAACGTCAGTCGGTAGGTAGGTACGTAGGCAGGGAGGCAACACCATGATGGAGCAACTTGGTAGTTGCTACCCACACAGGGAGGGACTGGGTGTAATACCACACGCAGGTCTCCCCAGGCCCGTCACACACGCACCTTGGCCCGCCTTCGGTGCTCCATCTAGATGCCCAAGGTTGAACTACTGTGCACGTCTTTATCAGCGGAGCCGTACTTCGTTGGTCCGTAATAGCCGAATAGGGAGGAGACAATTATGAAAGACGATACGCGTAACTCACGCAGGGGCCGGCCACGGCCCCGGCCATTGAAAACACTGATGGGCCTCGGGCTCGGCTTGGTGGCGCTGATCGGGACGAGCGCCGCGAGCATACAAACCTCAGGTGCGGCAACAGCACGTTCTCGGCAGGCCGCGGGCTTCCCGGTACTCAAGAAATCTCAAATCAAGATAGCCATCGTCGCGGGTGGGTCGAACGCATATTTTACGCCGTGGACGTCCGCTGCAAATGCCCTTGCCAAGGCACTAGGCGTCACTGTTACCTATGTAGTGGCTCCAGGGGCAACCTTTAACGTCAACGTAGAGGTCCCGGCCGTGAACGCCCTGGTGGCCAAAGGTTACAATGCTTTCGTACTGTACCCCGACGGCGCGGCCGCAATCGAGCCAGAGGAAAATCGACTGATTGCCCGCGGGATACCTGTAATCGAGGTTGCGGCCTGCAGCCCTTCCCCTACGCCCGCGCTAGCTTGTTTTGCCACTAACGTCGAGGCTTCGGCCGAGTACGAGACGCAGTTGCTAATAAAGGCCATCGGCGGCAAGGGCAATATTGCGTTCCTAACGGGGCTGCTCACGGACCCAAATACCGTCCTGCGCGAGGCCGGGGTCCACCAGGCGATAGCGGCGACGCACGGCAAGGTCAAGCTCGTCGAGACCGTGTCCAACATCGACACCCCTAGCGCGGCACCCCCGGCTGTTGAGAGTTTGCTCGCTTCGAAGGGTTCCCTGCTGCAGGGTATGTTCTCGACTGACTATTACCCGTCCGTCGCTACATCGGCCGCTCTCCTGTCCAACCCATCGTTCCGCCACATCAAGTTCATTGGCCAGGATAACGACCCGACGGTGATGAAGGCGATCGTACAGCACGCCATCTACGGGACGATGTACCAAAACTCCTACGGCCAGCCGTACATGGCCGCGACGTGGCTCTATAAAATTCTCGCCGATGGCTGCAAGATCAACCCCGCCGGTTTCGTTGAAGCACAAGGCGTCGACCATTTTGTAAACTCCGGCTACTTTTTCATCGGCCAACAGGAGATCTCAAAGTACGTCGGCCGACCGGAAAGCATCCCATCACAAACCTCCCAGCTCCTCGCCAACAGCTCGAAGTACCTCTCCTGCCCGTAGCCTGATACCCATAGTCGAAGGACTGTGGCTGCCTGCACGTCCACCAATAGGCCTTTGGCCCGGGTGGGCGTGCAGTCAGGATTATTGTCATGGAAGCTAGGATCGTCGACCGAGAGCCGCCTGGCCGGACAGAGCATGTTTGGAGAGAGCCCGTGAGCCTGTTGGACCTTTGGCGAAAAGCGGCGAGGGCACAATCCACTTGGTTCGGGCTCGTGCTATTGATCGTCGTCACCTGGGCCGCGTTCGGAGCCGTCGGCACGGGCTTCCTCACAAGCTTTAATCTTTACGCCATTGGCCAGCTTGCGAGTAGGGACGCAGTCATCGGGATGGCGCAAGCGCTGCTCATTGTCGTCGCCCGAATGAACCTTGCTGTCGGCAGTATCGGTGCGGTCAGCGCGTCCCTACTTGGGTACCTGGTCGTCGTCGAGGCATTTCCCCTTTTGGCTGCTCTCGTTTGTGTCTGCGTCGTCGCCGTGCTTGCTTCGGTCCTTATGGGCTGGACCGAGTTGCGTACCAGGCTTTCCAGCTTCATCGTGACGCTCGCCTTCCTGTCGATCTATGGCGGAGGGGCGTTGCTGCTGACTATGGCGCGCCAGTACACCATCACATCATCCACGCTGGAGCGGATTGGTAGTGGCACTGCGTTTACGAGTGGCATCAGTCCCCTGGTACTCGTCGCGCTGGCCTGCGGC
>DATJMJ010000094.1:0-12488 GCA_035508795.1 Acidimicrobiales bacterium | reverse complement strand
GCCGTCGGGATCGAGCTGAACGTCGTCAACGCCGCGCAAGAAGTAGTGCTCAACGCAAACGAGCTGCAGATATCGCACGCCCGGCTCGTCACTGCCGACGGCTCCGACCTGACGGCGCAAATCTCGTACCGGCCGGACGAGCAGCAGGTCGCCCTCGCCCTCCCCCGCCCCGTCGAGCCTGGCGAGGCCCGGTTGGAGCTGCGCTTCTCGGGCGTACTGAACGACCTGCTGCACGGCTTTTACCGGAGCAGGTTCAAGGACCAGGCGGGCGAGGAGCGCTGGATAGCTGCCACGCAGTTCGAGTCGACCGACGCCAGGCGAGCCTTTCCCTGCTGGGACGAACCCGACCTCAAAGCAACGTTCGCCATCTCGATCGTGGCGGACGACGGGCTCACCGTTCTCTCCAACGCCCACGAGGTCGGCTCTGAGCTCCTCGCCAACGGCAAACGGAGCACCCGCTTCGCCACGACCATCAAGATGTCGACCTACCTCGTCGCTTTTGTGATCGGGCCTTTCGAGCTGACGAGCCCGAGGGTCGTGGACGGGGTGCCCGTGCGGATTGCTTCGGTCCCCGGCAGGCTCGCCCTGACGGCACTGGCACAAGATGCCACCGCCCACGCGCTCGCTTTCCTCAGCAATTACTTCGGTTTGCCCTACCCCGGCGACAAGCTCGACCATGTAGCGATCCCCGATTTCGCCTCGGGCGCGATGGAAAACGTCGGGCTCGTGACTTATCGCGAGATGGCCCTCCTAGTAGGCGACGAGAGCTCGCAGGTCGAGCGCCAGCGGGTCGTGTCGACGATCGCCCACGAGACGGCGCACATGTGGTTCGGCGACCTGGTCACGATGAAGTGGTGGGAAGGCATTTGGCTCAACGAAGCCTTCGCCACTTTCATGGAGCTGCTGGTGGCGGACGCCTTCGACACCCGCTGGCACGTGTGGGACAACTTCGGCATAGACAGGGCCGCCGCCCTCGCCACAGACGGCCTCCGTGAGAGCCGGGCGATCGAGTACCCGGTGGGGCGGCCCGAGGAAGCCGAGGACATGTTCGACGTGATCACCTACGACAAGGGTGGCTCCGTGCTGCGGATGATAGAGCGCTACCTCGGCGACGAGACCTTCAGGGACGGCCTCAAGCTCTACCTCGAGAAGCACAAATTTTCCAACACGAGCACCATCGACCTTTGGGCGGCGCTCGAGGAGGCCTCGGGCCAGCCGATCCGCGCCACGATGGGTACCTGGGTCAACCAGGCGGGCCACCCGATGGTGTCAGCCGAGCTGACGGGGCCGTTCGAGCTTGCACTCTCGCAACGGAGGTTCCTCCTCGACGGCGGCGCACCCGACAAAGACCAGATCTGGGCCGTCCCGGTCAGCATCAGGTACGGCACAGCCGAGGGCCGGACCGAACACGACCAGTTGCTCATGCAGGAGAGCTCGGTCACCGTGCCGCTCAAAGCGGAGCCCACCTGGCTGGTCGTCAACGAGGAAGCCTGGGGCGTCTACCGCGTCCGCTACAGCGGCGACACCTGGCAGCGCCTCGCCGCCAACCTCGGGCAGCTGACCGCGCGCGAGCGGCTCGGGGTCGTCTCGGATACTTGGGCCGGGACGATCGCCGGCTTCGTCCCCGTCCAAAACTCGCTCGAGCTTTGGTGGGCCCTGCGCAACGATGCCGACCCCGACGTCTGGTGGGCGATCACCGGCGCCCTCAGCCTGCTCGACCTCGTATCTGGCGACGCCGAGCGCACGGCGTTACAACACCTGGTGGTCGCGCTCGGCCGGGACCTTTCCGACGAGCTCGGCTGGGGGCCGGCTGCGGTGGGTGACGGCTCGGCGACTGAGGACCCGCGACGGGCAAGGCTGCGGGCGAGGCTCGTCACCCTCCTTGGGACGCTCGGGGCGGACCCGGGTGTGCGGACCGAGGCGTTGCACCGCCTTGCGCTCGCCGACGCCGGGGAAGCGCCGCTCCCACCCGACCTCGCCACCGCAGTCGCACAGGTCGTGGCCAGTGCAGGTGGAGAGCAGGAGTGGGAGACGCTCCACGCCCACTACCGGGACGCGGCGACACCTCAGGACGAGGTCCGCTACCTCCAGTCGCTCGGGGGTTTTTCCGACCCGAAGCTCCTCCAGCGCTCGATCGCCCTCACCTTCTCCGACGAGGTGAGGTCGCAGGACGCCCCCTACCTGCTGATGACGATATTGGGGAGGCGCGAGGGCTGCGTGCTCGCCTGGGACGCGATCGAGGCCCATTGGGACGAGATGCAGCGAAGATGGCCGTCCAACACGATCCACCGGATGCTCGAAGCAATGCCCGCACTGGCATCGGCAGGCCCGGCAGCGACCGAGCGTGCTCTCGCCTGGCTCGACGCTCATCCCCTCGCACGCGGAGAGCTCAAGATACGCCAGGCACGCGAGCGCCTCGGGGTAAATGTCGCGTTCAAGGACCGAGTGGCACCCTCCCTGCGTCCTGCCCTCGAGGCCGGGTTGGCACGCGCCAAGCGTTGAACTGAACGGGCTGACCATGAGGGGCTCCCCCTGGCCGGTTCGCGTCTTTGCGACGGACGACACGTCGGCACAGCTCACCTGGAGGGGTTCACCAGCAGAAGGGTTACGCCTAGAAATAGGTGGCTCGGTGCTGGTCCCTGCCCCAACCCCCAAGGCGGAGCTACTGCTGAGCCTGACCGCCAGGCGGGGGCTGCACCGCATGGCCAGTGGAGCCGGTGGCGGTAGTGATAGCTCTTCGGGGGCCCGGTGGGCACGCGCTCTCAGCTTTGCCGCCGGGACACGCACCCTCGACCCGGCCTGGCCCGGTGGCCCCGGTTCGGCGGTTGCCGACGGCCTCGCCCCGGGTACGGCATACGACGTTGTCGCCAGCGCGGAGGGCGTGCCCCGTTTCCTCGCCGCGAGGCTCCGGACCCTTGTGCCTCCCGAGGGCCGGCTGGTCTACCGTTTCGCGACCGTCAGTGACGTGCACATCGGCGAAAAGCAGTTCGGGGTAATGGGCCGCATCCACGACCCGCTGGGTTGTTACGGGCCCGGTGCTTGCGGTGGTGACGGCTGCCTGACCTTCCCCGAACGGGCGCTCAGGGCCGCTATCGACGAGGCCGTCTCGTGGGGGGCACAACTGCTGGTCGTGAAGGGCGACCTGACCCGTAACACGGCACCGGCCGAAGTGCGCGACGTGGGCGCCCTCCTCGGGTCGTGCCCCGTGCCGGTCGAGGTCATCCTCGGCAACCACGACAACCAGCGGGGGGTCGATGTCCGGGGAGTCCTGGAGAGCGAAGGCATTTCGGTCCCCTGGCACCCGAAGCCAATCGACTTACCGGGCGTCCGCCTCGTCATGGTGAACACGCCTCACAGCGACCCACGACGCCACGCGGGCGAGATCCCGGCGGACCTCAGCCGCCGGATCGTCGAGTTGGTGGGCGAAACGGCCGGGTCGGGCAGGGGGGCGTGGGTAGGGCTCCATCACCCGCCTGAGATGCGCCCGTACCGGACGGTTTACCCGCCGGGTGTCCCCTACGGGGAAAGCAGGCTGCTCCTTTCCTCCCTGGCCGCCGTGCAGCCGGCCACGATGGTGAGCGCCGGGCACCGCCACCGCAACCGTCGCTACGATTACGGGCCGGTCGTCATAAGCGAGGTCGGCTCCACAAAGGACTACCCCGGCTGCTGGGCCGGTTACAGGGTCTTCGAGGGTGGGTTGGTCCAGGTCGTAAGGAGGACCGCTCGCCCCGACGTGATGTCGTGGACCGAAGCCACCCGCCGTGCCGTCAATGGCCAGTGGTCCCGCTGGTCGCCCGGGAGGCTCGAGGACCGCTGCTTCGCCGTCGACTGGCGCGAGAGGTCCCGCTAACTTCGGGGCGCCGGGCCGTCTGCCGCCTTGGCCGTGCCCGGTTTCATCTTCGCTATCCGGGCCTCGACAGCGGCCAGGCGAGCCTCGGCGGCGTTGTAGAGGATCTCGGCCTGTTCGTAAAGGTTGGCGGCGGCTTCGATCCCGATCTCGCCCGACGCAAGCCGGCCCGTCACGCGTTCAAGGGCCGCAAGCAGCTCCTCGAAGGTGAGGTCCTCGATCGGCCCGCCTACCCCGGCCAGCTGGGCGTCGAACTCGGCCACCGTCAGGCTCCTCGCTCGACATCTACCGGCCCATCCTGCACGGGCCCGCCCGGCACCGCCTCGACTCGTGCCGGGATCACCCCGCGAGCCACCGAGACGATGATGCGGTCCCCTGCGGCCACCTCGTCAGGCCCTCTCACGACCAGCCCATCAGCCCGGCGCACGACGGCAAAACCTCGTTCGAGGACCCGGTCCGGGGAAAGACTATGCGCGTAGTCATGGAGCGCCGCCAGGCGCTCGCGGCTCGATCGCAGCGTTGCCGCAAGAGGCCGGCGGAAGTCGAAAGACCCAAGCCGTAGCCGGCAACGCGAGGCCGACTGGGCAGGGTGAGCCCACGAGAGCCTGTCCCGGGCGTGGCCGAGCTGCGAACTGGCGCGGCTGAGGCCGCTCGCCAGCGCACCGGGCACCTCCGACCTCCGCAAGCGCTCCCGCCCGAGGTCGCCACGCGCCCGCAGTTCTCTGGCGGCTTGGGCAAGCAAGCTCGAAAGCTCGTCTTCCAAGGCCACCCGGTCGGGGACAACCGCGTGCGCTGCAAGAGAGGGCGTCCCGCAACGCAAGTCGGCGACCTCGTCACACAGCGGCCGGTCAGCTTCGTGGCCTATGGCCGAAACGACCGGGACCGCGAAAGCCGCAACGGCCCTGCACAACTCCTCGTCGCTCCATGGCAGCAGTGCTGTGGCATCGCCGCCGCCTCGCGCAAGGACGACCACCTCTACCTCCGGCCGCCCGGCCAATCGGCCGAGTGCCTCGGATATCGACAGGGCCGCCCCCGGACCGGTCACAGTCGTCTCCTCGAAGACCATCGGGTAGCCGGGGAAGCGGGCCGCCACGACGGACTCGATGTCCTTGCGGACCGCCGCATCCGAGCCGCACACGACGCCGATCGCCGCGGGCAGGAGAGGCACAGCCCTCCTCGGACGGTCAAGCAGGCCGTCCGCAGCGAGCCTCGCCCGAGCTTCGGCGATCATCGCCGCCACGGCCCCCTCGCCGAGCGGTGTGACCTCTTCGGCTTCGAGCACCAGTTGGCCACGTTCGTTGCCCCAGACGAGCACCCCGAGCACGGTCACCCTCTCCCCCGGCACCGCCCGGCAGCGCCGAGCGTTACGGGCAGGGCATGCGACGTAAAGCTGGGCGGCCCTGTCCCTGAGCACGAAGTAGGTCCAGCCGGAACGGGAAAGCTGCGGTCGGTAGACTTCTCCTTCGACAGCCACGCGGCCAATACTGGCGATAGAGCGGGCTATTTCTGCGGACAAGCGGACGAGAGAGATGCGCCGCGGGCCTTGCTCGCCCCACAAGGGGAGGGTCATCGCAGGGCACCCCGTGCGCCGGCGGCGCGGTACGAGCATACGGACAGTTCTCCAGCCAGTTGGCGGGTTATTTGTTTGCGGGGCACCAGAGCCTCCATGTCGAAAACGCCGAGACGGCTCCCGTGTCGACGGGCACGCCCAACCCCGGGCCGTCGGGTACCGCTATGGTCCCGTCACGGCGGAGAGGGAGCGGTCCCGTCAGATCTTTTTCGAAAAAGCGACCGGTCGCCGACAGGTCGCCCGCCAGCGAGAAGTTGGGCAATGAGGCAAGGGCCACGTTGGCAGCCCGGGCTATCCCCGTCTCGACCATGCCCCCGCACCAGACCGGCACACCCCTCTTGGCGCACAAGTCGTGCACCCTGACTGCTTCGATGTACCCCCCGAGGCGCCCTCCTTTGACGTTCACCACGTCACATGCGCCCGCGTCGAGCGCCGTCTCCACAGCACGGAGCGAAGTAAGCGGCTCGTCCAGGCAGATTGGTGTCTCGAGCCGGCGCGCCAGCTCTGCATGACCCAGGAGGTCGTCGTCAGCGAGGGGTTGCTCGAGGTAAGCCAAGCCCAATACGTCCAGCGCGCTCAAAAGGTCAACGGCCTGGCCGAAGGGGATCCCTGAGTAGGAGCCGTTCGCGTCGGCGCACAATACGAGCTCGGGCCAGCGCCGGCGGACCGCGGCCACTCCTTTGACATCGTGCCACGGGCCGATTTTGAGCTTCACTCTTCGGTAGCCGGCCTCGACCCAGTACTCGACCTCGTCGAGCAGTTGCCCGACGCTGCCCGCCAGCCCGACCGAAACTCCTGCGGGTACGGAGGAACGGCTTTGGTCACCCCGCTCGGTCAGGCCGGCAAAGTACTGCGCGATCGGGCGGCCCAACGCCCTCAGGCCGGCGTCGAGGATTGCCAGCTCGAGGCAGGCCTTGGCCATGTTGTTGCCTTTTACCGGAGCAAGCGCGCCTTGCACCTCGGACAGCTGGCCGGGGCGGGCGCGGAAAAGCGCGGGGACCAGGTGCGCTTGGCAAACAGCTATGGCGCCCGCCGTGTACTCGCCGTTATAGGTGGGCTCGGGCAACGCTGCGCACTCGCCCCATCCCTCTGCCTCGGAGGCACCACCCGGCTCGCCACGGCACGATATAACCGCCCGCGCAAGGAGACTGTCGCGCTCGGACAGCTCGCCGGCGTGGCTCGACCAGCGTCCCTTCATGGGCACCAGGACGCGGATCAGCTCGACCCCCACTAGCTCGTAGGGCGGCTCGTCCACAGGACAAGGGGGCGGCGCGCTCACCTACTTTGGCGAGCCGCCTTGGCCCGGCTCGGCGCCAGCCCACTTGCGCGCCTCGTCGACCTCGATCTCGTGCAGCTCGTCTACGCGGACCTGGTGGCGCCCGCCAAGGAACTCGGTGCTGAGAAAAATATCTACGATGTCGAAGGCGAGCTCGGCCGCGACGATCCTGCCCCCAATCGAAAGCACGTTGGCATCGTTGTGCTGGCGGGCGAGCCGTGCGGTGTACTCGTCGTGGCACAGCGCCGCGCGTGCACCGTGGACCTTGTTGGCGGCGATCTGCTCCCCTTGCCCCGAGCCGCCTATCACGATGCCGACGTCCGCCAGCCCGTCGACGACCATCCTCGCGCAATGGGCGCAGTAGGGCGGGTAGTCCACCGGTTCGGTGCTGTGAGAGCCCAGGTCCTGCACTTCGTGGCCCAGTTGTTGCACGTGCGCCTTGACGGCGACCTTCAGCTCGTACCCTGCGTGGTCGTTGCCAATGGCTACCTTCATGGTGACCCGGCCTTCATGGTCTCCCTTTCTAATCGTGCCCAGCGACTTCTAATCATTCGCGACGACCGCCCCAAGAGCGTCCAGGGCGATCGTCGCCAATGCGATGTCGAGCGGCCCGCCCGCCAGCTGGCGGACCAGCCCCTCGGCCCTTGCAAACCGGGAGCGCCTCTCGCCAGCCCAAAGCTGCACGGCCTTTGCACCGCTTTCTTCATCTGAAGCGGCCAATGCCCGGGTGGCGACCTCCGCCCTGATCCTCGCCAGTTCGTCTGCCAGAGAGTGCAGCTGCCAGCGTTGCCAGCGGTCCGTCCCGGCCCACGCAGACAGCACGTCGGCCACCTGGCGCAACGAAAGCTCGGAGTCGGCCCGCCGCAAAGCGTGGACCACCTCGGGGACCGGCCTCCCGGAGGCTCGTGCCACCGCCGCTATCTCACCCACACTCGCCAGATCCGCCAAACGGCCTGCGTGGGCGGCGACTTCTTCAGGTACACCCTGTGACACCAACCCCTGTGCCTGACGCCCAGGGTTCGGGCCCGCCACCTCCTCGAGGCTCGCCCTCACCGGACGGTCCCGAGCGACCAAATGTGACGGCGCTACCGGGCCCTCGCGCAGGTACCAGCGCGCCAGGCGGTCGAGCGGAGCGCTCAGGGCGCGGCGGAGGGCAAGCTCGGCGTCCATCGCCAAACCGGGTGCGAGTGCCTCGATTTCCGCCGCCAGGTCCTCAGCGTCGAGCACCGCCGAGGCCGAGAAGTACGCCCCGGCGGCCTCCCAAAGCGAGCGCCCGGTCTCGGTCGAGACCTCGTAAGCCCAGAGGGCACCCATCCGCTGGAGGACCTCGTTTGCAAGCTCCGACGCCATTAATTGGGCGAAGAGAGGATGCGATGGGACGAGTTGCCAAAACTGCTCCCGGACCGGCGAGGGGAAATATCGCAAGGCGCACTCCGCCAGCGCCCCGCCCTTGGCCAGGTCCGACGCCTGGACAGACCTTGCGAGGGCACTTCGCGCATAGGCTACGACGACCGCCAGTTCGGGCCTGGAGAGCCCCGCGCCTGCATCCCTCCGGCGAGCAATTTCCTCGGGGCCGGGCAACGCTTCGGTCTCCCGTTCGAGCAACCCGCCCCTCTCGAGGTCTTGTACCATCGCCTCGTAGAGCATGAGGTCGGCGGCACTGGTTTCTGCAGCTCGGTCCAGGGCTACGAGGCCGCCCTCGACCTGGGCGAGCACGGCGTTGGCCGCCCGGTCCCTGGCCTCGAGCAAGATCCCGTCTCGCGCGCCCGCAGGCAAGGAACCGTCGAAGACAGCCATCCCTAGAAGGATTTTCAGGTTGACCTCTCGGTCGGACATGGCAACGCCGGCGGCGTTGTCCACGAAATCGGCATTGACTCTCCCGCCGCGGCGCGAGTAGCGCGTACGCGCCCGTTGCGTCATCGCGAGGTTGGCCCCTTCTGCGACCACCCGGGCCCGCAATTGCTCAGCCGTCACACGGACGTCGTCGTTGGCAGGGTCGTCCACGTCGGCATCGCTCTCGTCCGGCGACTTCACGAAAGTGCCAACACCGCCGAAGAAAACCAGGTCGACCGGTGCCTGGAGGATCACCTTGACCAGCTGTGGGGGCGACATCGGGCCCGCCTTGGCCCCGAGGGCGCTCGCCGCTGAGGGAGAAAGGTCGACCTGCTTGGCCTGCCGCGAAAATACTGCCGCCCCTTCCGACGCCCGAGCCATGTCGAAGTCCGCCCAGGAACTGTGCCCGAGCCGGCTTAGCCGCAACCGCTCGTCGAACGCCTCGGGAAGAGGCGTGGGGTCGACGAATATATGGCGGTGGTCAAAAGCGGCCACGAGGCGGACGGAACGGCTCTGGAGCATCCCGTTCCCGAACACGTCGCCCGACATGTCGCCCACGCCGACCGCTCGAAGCTCGTCTTTGTCGGCATCCATCGCGAGGGCGCGGAAATGGCGCCGGACGGCGGCCCATGCGCCCCGCGCCGTGATGCCCAGGGCTTTGTGGTCATAACCATGGCTCCCACCGGACGCAAAAGCATCCCCCAGCCAGAAATTGCGTGCCACGCTGAGCTCGTTGGCCAAGTCGGAGAAGGAAGCCGTGCCCTTGTCCGGTGCGACGACCAGGTAGGGGTCGTCCCCGTCGAGGCAGGTAACGCCGTCCGGGTGGGCGGTAACACCGCCGACGATGTTGTCCGTCACGTCGAGCATTGCCGACACGAACTCTTTGTAGGCATCCGCTCCGCTCAGCTGGCCGCCGGACTGCCAAACCGGCGCGCGCAAGGCAAACGCTCCTTTTGCGCCCGTCGGCACTATCAGGCTGTTTTTTTTGACCTGCGCCTGTGCGAGCCCGAGCACTTCGGCCCGCAAGTCCGAGTGGCGGGCACTCCAGCGGATCCCGCCCCTGGCGACGGGACCGAAGCGTAGGTGGAGAGCCTCAATTGACGGCGACCAGGCAAAAATCTCTGCCAACGGCCTCGGAGACGGCAGGAAAGGCAAGTCGGCACTTGACAATTTGAGGCTGACTGTTGGCCCGGAAAGGGCCCAGTTGCTCCTCGTCGTCGCCTCGACCATCGACAGCAGCTCCCGCAATGCCTCGTAGCGGTCGAGGTCCGGGACCTCCGACATCGCTCGTGCGACACCCGATCCCGCGTCCCCGGCCGCGTCCGGCTGGCCGGCTTGCTCGGCAACCCGGGCACCCCCTGTCGCGGCTTTCCCTGCCGTCGCGGCTTTTCCTGCTGGACCGGCCGGGCTGGTCGGGCCGGCGGCGCCCGCGAGGCGGGAGCGGAACAGCTTGACGACCGCAGCAGAGACGGCGGGGAACGCAACGAGGGCCTCGGCAATTGCGTTGGCACGTTCGGCGGCCCGGGGACCCCCGACAACCTGACGGTACCCTCGGTAAGCGCTTAGAAGGTTGACCTCCCTCCAGGTGAGACCCGCCCCTACGACCAGCCGGTTGAGCAGCCCGAGATCGGCCCGGCCCTTGAGCACCGCCTCCACCGCGTCAACAAACCGTCCGGCAAACTCGCCATCGGTCGCCTGCGGCCGCTCGCCGGCATACGCGGTGCCGACCCTCAAAGCGATGTCGTCCAGGTAGGCTTTGGCCGTAGTCCCGTCGAGGACGAAGTGCCAAGGAACCGCTTCGACAACGGCCAGGCCGAAGCTCTCGAGCACCGGCAACAACGACGAAAGCTCGACCCGTTGCCGTCCCGCACGGCGGAGGTGGAAATCACCGGCGGCGCCGGGCCGGGAGGGCGCAAGGACCAGTGCCCCGACCTCGCCCGGCGCTGCACCGCTGGAGCCATCACCTGGCGAGCCCGTGTCATGGGGTGCGTCGCCCCTTGCCCGGGCGCGGCGGGCATCGCCGTCGAGGACCTCGCCGTAAAGGCGCGACCAATCGCTCGCCGCGTCTGCGGGCTCTGTTTCTTCCCGGTAACCGGGCGGCAGGCAAGAAAGGAACCTGCCTCGCTCGCTGTACGCCCCCGCGGGAGCGAGCCGGTGGAGCGCCTCGTCAAAGGCGCTCTCCCAGACTTCGGGCGCAGGGGCCATGGCGCCAGTATTGCCATCTGGCACGCCTCGTGCGGGGACGGTGCGCCCCCGACCGCCTGTACCGGCTGCCGGGTGCGGGCTGCCGGTTGCCCGGTGCCGGCTGCGGGCTGCCGGTTGCCCGGTGCCGGGTGCGGGCTGCCGGGTCCCGGGTGCCGGGTGCCGGTCAGGGCGCCAGGCGAGGCCGCCTGCCCGGGCTCGCTGCCCGGAGGTCGGCCGGGACCTTATAGGAAAGGTCGTAGCCATCGCCGAGTACCCGTACGGCTCGCACGAGCCCGGCACCCCCCGACTCGCGCGCGAGCTTGCAAAAGAGGCCGTAGCCAGCCTGAGCCGTGCTTTGCGACAACCCTTTCCCCTTGCCCCAGATGATCACTTGCGCGCCCTGCCCACGGGCGACCAAGAGCTTGTTGGCAAAACCTTCGGGTGTCGGCGGCCTCCCGGAGCGTTCCGCCAAGGGCAAGAACGACTTCACCTCGACCGGTGTAAGGCAAGCCACCAGGTCCGGCGTGCGAGAACCGCGCCTTTCGGCGACGGTGCGGACGTCGTGGCCCTCCCGGACGAGGAGCATCGCCGAAGCGAGCTCTTCGTGGCTAGCCCGCCTGGCTGTCTCGTCGTAACTGCCACTGCCCGGTCCGTGCCGGCACGACAAAGGTTGCTCCCAACCCCGCGTCACGCTGCCTCATCTCGCCGGTTGGCCGGGGTCGGGCAGTTCGAGGTCCAGGACCAGTAAAGAAGTGAGCCCGGTGGCCTGCCTCACGGACGCGTTGGCCCGCCTCAGGTAGGAGACTTCGGCGCTGTCCTCGAAATTGTCGTTGTCCCTGACAGAAGCGGACAGAACGTAACGGAACTCGCTGAGAGGCAGGTCGTCGTCGTCCAGGAAGTCGTGCTCGGCCAGGTAGGCCGTAACTCCTTGGTCGTGCAGCACGAAGCGTGACCCGTCCGGGGAGGGGAGGAGCGTGCGGCCGACCACCTCGCCAACCCTGAGGGCGAGTTGAGCGAGCGGCAGGTCACTGTCGATGAATAGGTCGACGGTCCGGGGCATGAGCCCTCCTTCCATGTCGGAGGCAGCTCGCAACCCGGTGCGGGGAGAGCGGCGAAGTGGGGGAAGAAGACCGGCTCAGTAAACGGGTGTGTGGCGCTTGGTGCGGTCGTTGTAGTCGTTGCGGTCGTTGCGGTCGTGCTGTGGCACACCTGGTGGCGAACCGCAACCTCGACGCGAGTGACCGTCGCTGCATAACGCTATAGCTCAGTAGACCTGATGTCAAATCATGTCAACAGGAAGACCCTTCGTGGATCCGGTCGGCAGGTAGTTCGAGCTCGAACCAGATCGTCTTGCCGGAGTCGGAGTGAGACTCGACGCCCCAAGCTGTCGCAAGCTCACGAAGGAGCATCAAGCCGCGCCCGCTGTACGCGTCGGGAGGCGCCACAGCGAAAGACGGCAGCCTGGTGTTTTGGTCGTACACCTCGACACGCAACCGGGGGCCGGAGCGCACGACGGTGACCTCGAAATCGCTCCGGGCGTGCAGGACGGCATTGGTGGCGAGCTCGCTCACCAGCAGCGGGAGGTCGTCGCACTCGAAGCCCCACTTTTCGAGCACCGATGCCACGAAATGGCGAGCTGAATAAACCTCCCTCGGCTCGGGGGAAAAGGCCCGGCTGGCACGTTCTTCGCGTACGTGCCCCCCCTCAGCCATCTCCACCAAACTGTCGAGGCCCCGAGCAGGGAACCACTCACCCTCCATCACTTACGCTGGTCGGCC
>DATJMJ010000093.1:0-16118 GCA_035508795.1 Acidimicrobiales bacterium | reverse complement strand
ACCGCAAAATGGCCTTCGGGGGGCCTAACCGAGACGATCTTCGGGGAAACGGTGGAGCAGGTTGTTGCAGGGCTCCGAAAGCGTAGCTTCAGAAGCGTTGAAAGCGGCACACTTGATCCGCTTTCAGTGCACCCGCGTGCCAAAGCTCCCAACGACCGTGCCCCCGACGATCACTCGCACAGGTAACCGGCCGGACGGCGCCCTAGGAACCGATTACTGGTGCCCTCAGCCAAACGGGTGCGCCTCGACCGCTGCCCTGAGGCCTTGCGGCGGCGAATACCCAGGCCGTTGCCTACCGTTGCGCGGCCCTGCGCCAGCACATTGACATTCAAACGACGCAATTTGACCGCAACCGACTTCCGCGGCGAGGCGCCGTCTGCTGGCAAGGCAGGCATTGCAGCGCAGCAAGAACGAGCTCCCACTCGTGCCAGCAATCGTTTACTGATAAGGTGTCGGAGAACGCTACGTGCCAGCCCCAACAGGTTAGAAGGTGACTCTTGCCCGGCTATACGCTCCCGGCCCTCTCCGAACGGCCTGCTCTCGAGCCCAAGACCCTCTGGCTGGTGGCCAGCGGCGACCTCCGGCCCAAAGCCAACGCTGCCGGGTGGCCCACGCAGCTGAAGCTCGAGGAGGCAATCTCGTCAGCGTTCAGCCAGCTCGGGTGGGTCACGAGGAGAGCCCACGGCTACGACCCCGCGAAGGGGCACGGTTTCATCGACAGCCAGCGGATGGGCCTGGCTGTGTTCGCGAACCTCCCGCCTGATGCGCCCCTGGTCGTCGCGGAGGGCGTGTGGCAGTACAGTCACCACGTCCTCGCCGGCCTCCGCACCCATCAAGGCCCTGTCCTCACAGTGGCCAATTTCGACGGCAAATGGCCCGGTTTGGTTGGCCTGCTCAACCTCAACGCAAGCATGACCAAAATGGGCAAAGAGTACTCGACCATTTGGAGCGTCGACTTTACGGACCCCTGGGCGTGCAACGCGCTCAAGGAGTGGGCCGAAACCGGCAAGATCACCCATGACGACTCGCATGTACGGCCCTTGCCCGAGCTGCCCGGGTCGAGCGCCGAAGTCCAGTTGGGCCGCGCTGTGGCCGCCAAGCTCCGCACGGACAAGGCGATCATCGGGGTCTTCGACGAGGGCTGCATGGGCATGTACAACGCGATCATCGACGACGAACTGCTCAATCCCCTGGGCATCTACAAGGAGCGGCTCTCTCAGAGCGCCCTTTACGCCGAGATGCTGACTGTGACCGAGGAAGAGACCGACGCAGTCCGCAGGTGGTTGTCCGACCGTGGCATGACTTTTTGCACTGGGACCGATGAAGCCACCGAACTGACCGACAAGCAGTTGGCTCAGCAGTTTGCCATGTACATCGCCGCTTTGCGGATCAGCGACGACTTCGGGCTCGACTGCGTCGGGATCCAGTACCAGCAGGGGCTGAAGGACCTTGTGGCGGCGTCCGATCTCGCCGAGGGGCTGTTGAACTGCCCTGAGCGGCCTCCCGTGACAAGCCGGGACGGCTCGAGGGTCCTTTGGGAAGACCAGGCGCTGCCAACCTTCAACGAAGTGGACGAAGGAGTGGCGGTCGATGCGCTTGTCACCAACCTGGTATGGACGGCCATGGGCCTGGACCCTTCGACCACATTGCACGACGTGAGATGGGGAGAAGCGTTTGACGGGCAGTTCGTATGGGTTTTCGAGATCTCTGGTTCGGTACCGGCGGCGCACTTGTCGGGGGGCTACTCGAACGCCACCAGCATGCGCCAGTCCCCGGTCTACTTCCCAGCGGGAGGCGGCACCCTGCGCGGCGTTTCGCGTCCGGGTGAGATCGTCTGGTCCCGCTTGTACACGGTGAAGGGCGAGTTGCACTACGACATCGGCCGCGGCCGGGCGCTCGAGCTGCCGGCCGAGGAGACCGAGCGGCGCTGGCGCGCCACCAGTTATGAGTGGCCCATAATGCACGCGGTACTGGACGGAGTAAGCCGGGACCAGTTCATGGCCCGCCACAAGGCCAACCACGTCCAGGTGGCATACGCCCCCGATGCCGACAAAGCTGACCGGGCGCTGGCCGCGAAGGCAACGGTTTTGGGCCAATTGGGTGTCGTCGTCCACCTCTGCGGGGACGTCGAGCTCGCCAGCCAGTACAAGCAATGACCGGCTCCGACATCAGGCTTGGCCGGCTATTCGACCGGCACGCCCAGCGCACCTTCATCATCGCGTACGACCACGGCCTCACCTCGAGCGTGACGCTCACCGGGGGCCCGTCGCGGGCGGCTCTCGAGACCATCGTCTCGTGCGGTCCGGACGGGGTACTTCTGTCAGCCGGTCTGCTCAAGCTCCATGGCGACCTTTTTTCCTTCAGGGGAGCACCCTCGCCCATAGTCCGCACCGACTTCATGCTGCTCGGCGACAATATCCCCGACTACGGCGAACGCTACCGGGTGGTCACAACGCCCGCTGAAGCTGCTGCGCTAGGTGCAGACGCCGTAATCATGATCCTCGCGTTCGGCCTGAGGGACGCAGAGATGTTTTGCGACAACGCCGGGGCGATCGCGCGAGCGGCGCACCAGGCGCATGAAGTGGGCCTCCCCCTGATTGTCGAAACCACGCTGTGGGGGGGCCGCTTGACACGACAAACAGAGCCGGAACTGCTCCGTTATGCGTGCCACATGGCGGTCGAGCTCGGAGCGGACGCTGTCAAAACTGAATACACGGGCGACCCGGTAACGATGGCCCAGGTGGTCGACGCTTGCTCGGTGCCGGTGGTCATCCTTGGCGGCCCGCACTCTGGCAACCTGCAAGGTCTGGTCGAGTCGACCCGGGCTGCGGTGGTGTCTGGCGTACGGGGCGTGGCCTATGGCCGCAACATCTGGCTTGCGCCTGACCCGGCGGCGGCCGCTGAGGCGGTCCGAGGTGCGCTCACCACGCAGGCACGATGAGCTCCAAGCAGGTCCACAGGGTTGGCATCCTCGGGTGCGGCGATGTCTTCGCGCGCTACGCCGTCGGGCTCCGTAGGTACCCCGAGCTCGAGGTTGTGCGCGTCGGAGATGTCGTGCCCGACAGGGCGAAGGAGGCGGCCGGCGAGTACGGTTACCCCGCTTACGGCGACGCCGACTCGATTTTTGCCGACGACAGCATCGAGATCGTTGTCAACCTCACCCCTCCGAAGTACCACGCGGCAACGGTAGTCCGGGCCCTCGGAGCAGGAAAACACGTTTATGTCGAAAAGCCGCTGGCGACGACGCTCGAGGACGGACGCCGGGTGCTGGAAGCCAGTGCTTCCACCGGGTGCCTGGTGGGAGCGGCGCCCGACACTTTCCTCGGTGATGCCGGGCAAACGGCGCGCCGCGCGCTCGACGACGGCCTGATCGGTGAGCCTCTCGGCGCAAGCGCGTTCATCCGCCACGGAAGGGTGGAGACCCGCCACCGCGACCCGCGGTTTTTTTTCCAGCCAGGCGGCGGGCCCGCCATGGACCTGGGGCCGTACTATTTCGCCACGCTCGTAAACTGCCTCGGGCCGATCTCCTCAGTTGCCGCCGCCGGGCGCGTGGGTGCCCCCCAGCGAAAGGTGACTGCACCCGAGCGGGTCGTCGACCTCATCGACGTAAGCATCCCCACGCACCTGTCGGCCATCATCAATTTTAGTTGTGGGGTGATCGGGACCGCCCAGATGAGCTTCGACGTATGGGATACGGAATTGCCCTGGCTGGAGGTTTACGGGACGGAGGGGACGCTTTCGTTTGCGGACCCGGACCGCCTCGACGGCGAAGTAAGGGTGAGGCGCCACGAAGACGTCGATTGGCGAGTACTGCCACCCGTCCTCCCCGCCGTACTCACGCACACCAAAAATGAGCAGTTCAGGCGGGGGTTCGGAGTGCGCGACCTCGCAAATGCACTCGAAGGCGGCCCCCACCGGACCAGCGCTGTGTTCGCGTTCCACGTCCTCGAGGTGCTGTGCAGTACCGCATCTGGGGCCCAGGAGCCTCGGGTGGTCAAGATCGCGAGCACCTGCGAGCGGCCGCAGCCCATTGACGTAACTGTCGACCGTCCCTGAGTAGGTGAGATTCGTTGTGGGCTGGGATAGTGCCCGGAGGCAAAAGCCCCAACTAGACGTGCCGGAGGGAGAGCATCGTGCGTAGCGCAGCGGTAAGACCAAAATCTGTTGCCGAAGCAAAAAAGGTGGTCCAGCACGCCTGCGAGCGCATGGTGGCAACGGGCTTGGTGATCGGTTCGGCCGGAAATGTGAGCGTCCGTATCGACGACGACGCTTTCGCCGGCGAGATCGTGGTGAGCGCCGGGGGTGTGCCCTATGACGATCTCGACCCGGACGACCACCCTGTCGTTTCGCTTGCGGACGGACGGGAGAAATTGGGCGCCAAGGCGAGTTCTGAGCTCCCCTTGCACCTCGGCATAATGCGTGAGCTGCCTTCCATCGGAGCTGTCGTCCATACCCATTCGCGCTATGCGGCGGCATTCGCAGCCGCTCGCCAGGACGTCCCTTTCGTATGCAACGAAAGCGCAGCGACGCTGGCTGACCGCATCCTGGTGACCAGGCCATACGCCGCCCCGGGCAGCGGCGAGTTGGCGACCGCGGCGCTGGAAGCTTTCGCGCGTCAGCCGGGGAGCCTGGCGGTGCTGCTTGCCAATCATGGCGTCGTGGCCGTCGGCGAGACCGCAGAGGAGGCCTGCCTGCTCGCTGCGCAGGTCGAATGGGCGGCAAACATTGCCTACCTTGCGCGCACCCTCGGAGGCGAGACGCCCCTTACTCCGGACGAACAAGCCTGGATCGGCCGCAACTACGGCAAAACGTTCGCGCGAGAGAGAGCGTGAGTTGCGCACCGGTACTTTTGGGCAGTTTTTGGCCGTCGACCTGGGAGCAATGAGTGGCCGAGCCGTCAGCGGCCTGATCGAAGACGGCAAGGTCAAGGTTTCGGAAAAAGGGCGCTTCCACCATCGCCAGCTGCTCCTGCGCGGCCACCTCTACTGGGATCTCATGGCACTTTGGCGCGGGATGCTCGATGGCCTGCGTGCCGCAGCGTCCTGCGGCCCGGTGGAGTCCATAGGGATCGATTCGTGGGGCGTCGACTATGCACTTGTCGACGAGCCGGGCGAGCTGGTCGGCCTTCCTGCCCATTACCAGGACGGCCGGGCGGCGGCGGCACTGCAAAAGCTCGGTCAGCTCATCGACCCCGAGAGCCTGTACGGCCGTAACGGTACGGCGCTCGACCTCCGGCATACCCTGGTGCAGCTCCTCGCCGAGCCTCAGGGCAAGTTGGAGCGTGCCAACCGGATGTTGATGCTCCCGGACTTGTTCAGCTTCTGGTTGACGGGAGTCGAAGGCGCCGAAGTCACCATCGCCTCGACTACGGGCCTACTGTCGCCGGCTACGAAGGGATGGGATTACGAGCTCTCCCGCCGGTTGGCGGTCCCCACCAAACTCCTGGCCCCGCTGCGCCGGCCGGGCGACCTCGGCGGCCAGGTTGAGCCCATGGTCGCCGAAGAAGCCGGGCTCGAGGGTACCGTCGGGGTCCGGGTGGTCGCCGCGCACGACACCGCTTCGGCTGCCGTAGCTGTACCCTGCGACACAAACGCACCGTTCGCGTTCATATCCATCGGGACATGGTCCCTCGTGGGTATCGAGCTCGAGTACCCGGTCCTCACCGAGGCAGCCCGGGTGGGCGGCTTTACCAACGAGATCGGGGTGGACGGCAAGATCCAGTTCCTCCACAAGGTCACCGGCCTCAGGCTCCTTGCCGAGTGCCTGCGCACGTGGGGACGGGAAGGGGGACCCCCCAACCTCGAGGCACTGCTCCTCGCCGCAAACGGGCTCCCGGCGGGAAGTTGGCTCGTCGACCCGGACCATCCCTCCTTGTCCAGCCTCGGCGACATCCCCGCCCGTATCCGCGCCCTGTGCCGGCGAGGCGGACGGCCAGTGCCGGTCCAGCCGGCTGAAGTTGTGCGTTGCCTGGTCGACAGCTTGGCGCTCGCCCATCGCAGGGTGCTGCGAGATGCCGTCGCCCTTTGCGGGCGCGACGTCAATGCTATCCACATCGTCGGAGGAGGCAGCCGAAACCACCTGCTATGCCAGGCAACCGCAGACGCTTGTGACCTCCCCGTCATTGCGGGGCCGGCAGAGGCCAGTGCTATTGGCAATGTCCTCGTCCAGGCGGGGGCCGCAGGCGTCATCCCCGCAGGCCTCGAGCAATTGCGGGCATGTGCCAAGCGTTCCTTCGAGCTCAGGCATTACCGACCCGCGGGGACGGCTCTGTGGGACAGTCTGGAAGACCGTCTTGGCCCCGTGGCCGGGACGCCCGAAAGGAGCGACCTAGGTGGACCGAGAGCGTCATAGGGACAAGGTGGTAATAGTGACGGCCGGAGCTCACGGGATAGGAGCGGCGACCGTGAAGCGCTTTTTAGCCGAGGGCGCAAACGTAATGGTCGGGGACATAAATGCTGTCGGGTTGGCCGCACTTGTCGGCGAGCTGGCTGCCGGCGACCGTTTGGCCACCCGTACAACCGATGTAGCTTCTCTCGACAGCGTCGAGGCACTCGTGGCTGCGACGGTAGAGCGCTACGGGCGCCTCGATGTGTTGGTCAACAATGCGGGTACAGGTGTCGTCGGCACTGTCGAGGAGATCACCCCACAGGATTGGCAGCACGTGCTTGACGTGTCGCTCAGCTCTGTTTTCTATGGCGCCCGGGCCGCTCTGCGGCACCTGCGTCAAACAAAGGGCAACATGGTCAACACCGCGTCCATCTCGGGCCTCGCCGCCAACCGGAGCCTCAACGCTTACTACGCGGCGAAAGCGGGAGTAGTCAACCTGACGCGCTACCTGGCTATCGAGCACGCTCACGAAGGTATCCGTGTCAATGCAGTCTGCCCCGGGCCGGTCGACACGCGGCCCGAGCTCTACGCAGTCCCGCCTCTCAAAGCGCAGTACGACGCGAACATCCCGGCCGGCCGTGTCGGGGTACCCGACGAGATCGCCGCAGGCATATCGTTCCTGGCCTCCAACGACGAGGCCAGTTATATCAGCGGCCACGCGCTGGTCATAGATGGGGCTCTCACCGCTTGGACGGGAGAACCAGACCAACGGCCGTTCCACCCCGATCGCCCGCGCGCAGCGACTGGGCGGCAGAAGCAACCTTAGGAGGAAAAATGAACCTGGACCTTACCGGCAAAACTGCCCTGATCACTGCAGCGACGAGCGGGATCGGCTTGGCGGCGACCGAAGCCCTCGCCGGGCAGGGTGCCCAAGTGTGGATGAACGGCAGGTCCAAAGAGCACCTCGAGGCTGCCGCGAACACAGTCCGCAAAAACGTGCCGGGCGCCCAATTGGGGTTGGTAGTGGGGGACGTGTCCACGGTAGAGGGTGTCAAGGCGATCACCGATGCGGTGGCCGACCTGGACATCCTGGTCAATATGGCCGGGGGCACCGAGTACCTCGCCCCATTCGTGGAACTGAGCGATGCTGATTGGCAGTACCAGTGGGACTTCAACGTCATGAGCGGCGTGCGGCTGACCCGTCACTATATACCGGCCTTTTTGGAGAAGGACTTTGGGCGGATCCTCTTCCTTGCCAGTGATGCCGGGGTCATCACGCCTGCCAACCTCGTCAATTACGGCGTCGTCAAGGCTGCCGTCATCCGGCTCTCACGCTGCGTAGCGGAAATATTCGCCGGCACCAACGTCACTGTTAACTGCGTGATGCCCGGCCCGACCATCAGCGACTGGGTTTTTCGCACCGCCGGCGACCAGCCGCTCGAGGAGTTCGAGAGGGCCTACTTCCCGGTCAACCAGCCAAACTCTTTGCTGAAGAGGTTTGCCGAGGCCTCAGAGGTGGCCAACCTGATCACCTACCTCTGCAGCCCCGCCTCGAGCGCCACCCGCGGCGCGACGTTGCGCGTCGAGGGAGGCATCATCCGGACGAGCATCTGAGCCGCCGTCTCAACAGCTCCGAGTGGCGCAGGTCTCCGCCGCAACAGCTGCACCGAGCGGCGGCACAACGGCGGCATCCCTGTCAGCCAGCGCCCGCCAGCCGAGGACCGCGCTCACCAGCAAGGCCACCCCGGCAAGGCCGAACGCTTCGCGCGCCCCGGCCCCTCCCCCACCCCACGCGGCGACTGCACCGATGAGAAGGCTTGTGAGCGGGGCCATCCCCGGCAGTGCCATCGTCCAGATCCCCATGACCCGCCCCTGCAGCGGGCGCTCCGTGCGGAGCTGTACGAGCGCGTTCGCGAGCGAGATGTACCAGATCGAGAGCAAACCCGCGATGGCGAGGCCCAGGTAGAGCAAGCCGATCCAGGGCGACGCTGCAGCCAGGACTATCTCGGCACCATTTAGTGCGACCAGTACGCGCACCGTTCGGCCGCTCGGCCAGGCCGGGCCGGAGGCGGCGAACCCGGCACCGAACAAGGCCCCAACCCCAAAGGTCGCCATCATCGTCCCGTACCCTTCGGGACCGGCATGGAAGGCGCGCGTCGCAAGCAGGGGCAGGGTGACGCCCATATTGAACAGCATCCCTCCCGCGATCGCCATAAGGATGCAGCTTCGCACGGCACGTGCCTGCCACGCGTAGCGAAGCCCTTCCCAAACGTGGCCCTGACGGCGCTCGTGGTGCTCGACCCTCCTCGTTGACCAACCCCGCCGGGAGATCAGCGCTATGAGCACCGCTAAAGGCGGTACAAACGTTGCCGCATTGACGAAGAGGCACGCTGCCACACCAACGGTGGCAAGTAGCGTCCCTCCCACAGCCGGCCCGAGCACCCGCGACGTATTTATAACGACTTCGTTCAAGCTCACGGCGTTCGCCGCGTGGTCGCGGCCGACCAAGTCGAGCACGAACACCTGGCGGGCGGGCAAGTCGAAGGTGCTGACGAGGCCGTTGGCGAAAGCAAACAAGAATACGACCCAAACCGGCGATGCCCCTGCGGCGACGAGGGTGCCGAATGCTGTTGTCAGGACCAAAAAGGCTATTTGGGTAAGGAGCAACACGTGGCGCGGTTCGAAGCGGTCGACCAGCGAGCCGGCCCAGGCGCCGCCGACAAGGAGGGGCGCAAACATCACGCTCGTGGTCACAGACAGTAAAAAGGCGCTGTTGGAAAGCTTCAGCACCAACCACGACATGGCGACGGCCTGCATCATTGCGCCCGAAACGGACAGGATCTGGGAACCGAACCACCACCGGTAAGACCGGACGTGCATGGCCGAGGCGAAGGTGCGCGAGTTGAGGCGCCGCCCCCTCACCCGAACGTGCCCCCGAGCGCGCCGGCTTCAGCTACGGGACCGGTCATCGCTCCTCATGGGCAGCGATGAAGTCCGTGTCGAGGTTGAGCCCGAGGCCCGGCGACTCGGGGATTTCCAGGTAACCGTCCTTTGGTAAGGGTGCTCCTTTGAACACGTTCGCGCTCAGCTCTTCGAAGATGAGCAGCCTCTCGAGGAAGAGCGAGTTGGCGACAGCACTGACGAGGTGGCCGTGGATGTACTCCATCGCGTGAGGGGCGAGCCTCAGGTTCCATGCCTGGACGATCGCAGCCGCCTTGAGCAGTTCCGTGTAACCGCCAACCCGCGCACCGTCCACCTGCACGATGTCGGCTGCCTCGTTGAGGACGAGATCTCGGACCCCAAACTTGGTGTACTCATGCTCGCCGGTCGCCAACGGGAGGTCGGTGCCCCGCTTAAACCTTGCCAAACCTGCGAGGTCGTCCGCAGGTACCGGCTCCTCCAGGAAGAGGATGTCGAGCTCTTTGACACGGTTGGCGAACTGCACAGCGGTCCCGGCGTCCCAACAGTTATTGGCGTCCAGCATCAAGATCACGCCCGGCCCAACCGCTTCACGCACCTTGCGCACACGCTCGAGGTCACGCCGCGGGTTGGTCCCGCCGTCCACGCCGACTTTGAACTTCACCATGCCGTAGCCCTGCCCCACCAGGCCGACCATTTCGTCAACGAGGCGGCCGTCCGGATAAGAAGTCCAACCGCCACTGGCATAAACCGGGACCCTCGTACGGTTGCCCCCCAGCAACCTGTAGAGCGGCATTTCGACAGCCTTGCCTTTCAGGTCCCAAAGGGCGATGTCGACGGCGCTGAGCGCGCAGTACATGAGGCCTTTGCGCGCCACACCTCTCAGGTATGCAGCCAGCTCCTGCCAGATGGCTTCTGTTTCGAACGGGTCCCGGCCGATTACCTTTGGGCCGATGTCGCGTTCGATCAGCGACCGGGTGGCGTCCCCACCGACCTCGTTGTAGGTCACGCCGACACCCTCGAGGCCGTCGCTGGTCGTTACCCGGACGATGAGGAAACCGACCTTTTCCACCTTGCGGGTGGCGTCCTGGTACCCAGCAGCAACCGGCGTGGCCACCAGGTGGACCTCGACCTTACGGATAACATGTGGCACTTTCGTCATCCTCCTTGCCCTACGGACCTGTTTGCGCCAGTGGGCCTAGCGGCTCGGCTCGGGTAAGGCCTGTTCGAGGGGCTGGCGGCCGAGCAGCGCCTCAATATCGGCCAGGCCCTGCACGCCTCCGGTGGTACCGAGGGCCCGGACCGAAAGTGCGGCCGTGGCCGATGCAAATTGCAGGCAGTCAGCCAACGGGCGGTCACGCAGCAAGCCGTGGATAAACCCGGCCATGAAGTTGTCGCCCGCGCCCGTCGTATCCACAACGTCGGTCGCGTAGGACGGTACGGCGATACGTTCCGAGCGGTTGCGAGCCAGCGCCCCTTTGGGACCGAGCTTGATGACGACGTTGTGAGCACCGGCATCGAGCAGGTACTCGGCAGCCTCATCAGGCAATGTTTTTCCTGTCAGCTGGACCGCCTCCGACATGCTCGGCGCGACGTAATCCAGCAACGGCAAAACTTCGACCAGGTCAGTAGCCGTCACGTCGGGACGGTTTTGGACAAAGTCGGCCACCGTGACCGCGCCTGCGTCCCTCGCCGCCTTCAGCACCACGGGCACCGCATCGGTGTCCAAGGCTTCGCTGCAAAAGAAGCTCCCGACGGACACGACCTTGACGCCTCGGGAGATCAAGCCGATGTCGATGTCGCTCAGCCCGTACTCGTCGGCCGTACCCCCGTGCTGGGAGATGCAGCTCCGCTCACCGTCCTTGCCGACCAGTACTACCGTGGTCGACGTGGGGAACTGGCGGCTGATGGTCACCCCGCGCACGTCGACTCCAGACTTGGCGCACTCACCCAGAAGGAACCGGCCCTGGGGGTCGTCACCGACGAGAGTCATCAAACTGACGGCGTGACCGAACCTCGACAATATGATCGCCTGGTTGAGGGCGTCACCGCCAGCGCTCATGCTTACGCGCTCGACAAAGACGGTCGACCCGTCATGCGGTACGTCCGTGACTCCTCTGGCGAGGACGTCGACCACGGACATCCCGATGCAGATGACGTCCACTTAGCAGGCCCTCCCGACCGCGAGGTGCCTCATGTCAGGAGGAAGCCGGGTCGCTTCCCACCTGGATGACGGCCTTGACCATCGACTCCTTGTTGGAGATCGAGTCCTCGAAGGCTTGTTGAGCGTGCTCGAAGTCGTACACTTTGGAAACGATCCGGCCGACGTCGATCTTGCCAGTACTGACTGCATCAATCGCGACCGGGTAGACGTTGCGGTAGCGGAACGACGACTGCACTTGAAGCTCCTTGTTTACGAACAACTGGAAGTTGAAAGGAGTCTGGCCGACCACGTTACCGATAATGACTATGGTGCCGCCCCGTTTGGCGAGCAATAGCGATTGAGCGGCCGTTTTTTGGTTGCCGGCAGCTTCGAAAACAAAGTCGGGGCCCGTCCCCCCGGTGAGGTCACGGACGGCCTCGACAGGGTCCGAGCGAGAAGCATTTACGACGTGCGCCGCGCCGAGCTCGCGCGCCTTGTCGAGACGGATATCGAACTGGTCCACGACTGTGACATCGGCGACACCCATTGCGTTGAGCGCGAGCAGCGTAACAAGCCCGATGCACCCGGAGCCGAGGATGACCGCTTTTTGGCCGATGGTGATCCCGGATTTGGTCGTGGCGTTGAGCGCTACAGAGAGCGGCTCGACCAGCGCTCCTTCCAGCGTTGACATATTGTCGGGCAGCTTGAAACAAACGTCGGCGGGGTGAGCTAAGTAATTGCGCAGCGCACCGTGGTACGTCGGCGCCGAGAGGAACTTCACCTTTGGGCAAAGGTTGTACTTGCCCGCCTTGCACCACTCACATTTGCCGCAGGTGATCCCGGGCTCGACGGCAACGCGGTCGCCCACCTCGAGCGAGGTCACGTTGCGCCCCACCTCTACGACCTCGCAAGCGCACTCGTGGCCCGGTACAAAGGGGTAGACGTCTGGGAACTCCGGCTCGCCGTACTCGTAAAAGTGCACGTCCGAACCGCAGACCCCGCAGTACACCACCCGGAGGACGACATCCTCGTCGCCGCATTGGGGGTATTCGAACGCGCCCAACTTCATCTGGCGGTTTTCGAGTACGAATGCCGCACGGTTTTCCAAATCGCTCATCTCCTGTTGTCAGGTTACCGGTAGGTGGCCAACGTGGTGTCCTCGATCACCTCGGAGGCAGGTGGGCAACCCCGCTTCAACGAACTTTTCCTGCCGAGCGGCACAAGGCTATGCAATCCGTCAAGGGCGCCTTCATGGATTGCGAGCCGGCTCGCAACGTGTCCATGATGCTCAGCTCCTCGGGGTTGGCCTCGAGGTGGTCACGTACCGCCGAGAGGAACGCTCGCCTGAGCACCGCAGAGAAGTTGATCTTGGCGACCCCGAGGTCGATCGATTTTTGGACCTGGCTCTCGGGCACGCCGGTCCCGCCATGAAGCACCAAGGGTATGTCGACCCGGCCCGCCACTTCAGCGAGCAAGTCGAAATCCAGCTTCGGCTCCCTCACGTAAAAGCCGTGAGCGCTGCCGTAGGCCAGGGCCATGCAATCAATCCCCGTCTTCGCCAGCGCCACAGCGGAGTCGGCGTCTGCCAGCTGGTAGTTGGCGATCTCCTCGCCGAACTCGCCAGTTTGCCCGATCGAGCCGATCTCGCCCTCGACGCTCACGTTGGCCGCGTGAGCCGCTTCGACTGCCCATCGCGTCCTCGTCAGATTTTCCTCCAACGGGAGCGACGACCCATCGAACATCACACTCGTGAAGCCGCCGCCGATCGACTGCATCACCATCTCCGGGGTCGACCCGTGATCGAGATGGATGGCGACGTCGAGCTCGCGACCTTCCCCAACCGTGCGGACGATCTCAACGATCGTCCTCGCTCCGGCGTAAGTCACTTCGAGAGGGTGCACGCCAAGGATCACGGGTGACCCGAGCTGCTCAGCGACGCCCAAGACGGTTTGCACCGTCTCGAGGTTGCAAACGTTGAAATGGGGGACGGCGTAATTACCCTCGCGTGCCGCCGTCAGCAGCTGCCTAAGACCCAGCAGGCGCACCGAGATCTCCGGCTATGGCGTTGGCGGCGGCGTCCTGCTTGTCCTTCAGCACATAGCGCAGGATGATCGATTTTGTCTGGGTCACTTCCGACATGACAGCAGCCATGCTTTCCCTACTGTTGCCACTGGCCTTCTGGCCACCACCGAAGGGCAGCTCGGCCGCCCGGAAGCCACCTGAACCATTGATCGCAACATGCCCCGTACGCAGCTCGGTGGCGATGCGGAAAGCCGTCGAGAGGTCGCGCGTGATCACCCCACCACCGAGGCCGTACTTCGTGTTGTTGGCGATCGCGATCGCTTCGGCGACCGTGTCGAAGCCGATGACCGGCCATACCGGGCCGAACACCTCGGTATCGCTTGCGATGTCCATTGCGGCGGTGACGTCGGTAAGGACTGTCGGGTCGTAAAAAGCACCGCGGCGCTTACCGCCGAAAACGATCTTGGCGCCCTGGTTTACCGTCCTTTCGACCTGCTCTTCGACGGTCTTGGCGGCGGCTTCGGTGATGAGCGGCCCCATCGTCGTCTTCTCGTCGCTCGGGTCGCCGAGCACGAGCGGCTCGAGACGTTCTGCTACCAAACGGGCAACAAATTCGTCCTTCAGCGAATTGTGCACGATGAAACGCTTGGCAGCCGTACATGCCTGCCCAGAATTGCGCGCCTTGTCCCCCGCCTCGGAGACGGCCAGGTCAAGGTCGGCGTCGTCACAAATGATGAGCGGGTCGTTGCCGCCAAGCTCGAAGTAGCAGCTGGTCAGGTTGTCGGCAGCTCCCCGTGCGATGCTTACGCCCGTAGCGGTGCTCCCCGTGAAATTGATGGCGGACACCCGGGGGTCACGCGCCAAGGGGCCGCCTACTTCTGGCCCACCGCCCGTAAGGCACTGGGCCACACGACCCGGGATCCCCACCTCGACGAGGATCTCGTGCAGCTTGACGACGGCGAGCGGGTCGAAGGTCGGGGCCTTCACTATCACCGCGTTGCCCGCCGCAAGGGCGGCGCCCACCTTGAAGGACCAGATGGCAGGCGGGAAATTGAACGGGACGATGCAGGCGATCACACCGACAGGTTCGTGCAGTGTGAACTGGATGTCCTGGTCGAAACCGGGTTGGGTGCCCATGGGCATCGACTGGCCGTAGTGGTGCTTGGCAACTTCGCCGGCAGTGCGCAGCACGTAGGACACTTCGAGGAACTCGGGGACGGCCTCGGCGGCGTAAGGCTTACCGGACTCGGCCGACAGGAGCTTGGCGAGCTCGAAGCGCCGCTCGTAGACGAGCTGAGCGGCAGCGTCGATGAGACCGACGCGTTCACGCAACGGGACGCTTGCCCACTGTGGCTGGGCCTCGACTGCGATCCCCACTGCGCGCTCTACGTCATCCGAAGTGGCGGCCGGCACGGTGTCCACCACTTTGCCCGTCGCCGGGTTGATGACCTGCATCACCTGACCGTTGCTCGCGTCGACGAACTCGTCACCAATGAGCATCTTCATGGAGAACCGCCTCCTTGTGTTGTGAGCACCAAGGGTATCAGTAACCGATTACTGGCGCAAGCTCACCGGGAGACCGCCTCTCCCATCTGGAGCACCCCGCACCTCTCCAGGAGCGCTTTGACATACTCGGCCCGCGCGGGCGAAGACCGCCGCATCGGCAGCGAAACGTCATCGTGGTCGATCACCCCCTGCAGCCACAGCGCTGTCTTGATGCTCCCGAGCTGGGTGGAATTGACACCCGAGACAGGCTCGGTGTTGGTGTACAGCGCCGTCAGCTGACTGATCGTCTGCTGGGCGCCGGCCAGACGTTGGCTGTCCCCCCTGGCATGGGCGCTCATGGCCTCGACGAACAACTCCGGGGCGATGTTGCTCAGCCCGGCGACGCACCCGTTGGCACCGACCGCCAGGGCGCAATCCAAGAGCCCGTCAGAACCTGTGAACAGGGCCAGGTCGCGCCTGGTCCCAAGAGCAGACACGACCTGACGGAAGGCCGTCAGGTTGGGGGAACTGTCCTTGATGCCCGCCACGACACCCCTCTCCATCAGGTCGACCAAGACGTCCACCGGGAGCTCGTAACCAATATTGACGGGGATGTTGTAAGCGAGCACGGGTTCGCGCACATGTGAGCTGACGTACTCGAAGTGGGCGACTATTTCCTTGGGGCTGGCGATCGCGTAGAAGGGCCCCGTCACCACCACCGCCCCTATCTCCCCTTTCGGGAGGCGCTCGTACGCGTCGACTGCGCGGAGGGCTGTCGTTTCGACCACGCCCACCAACAACGGGACGGCCGAGGCGGCGTTGGCCGTCAAGAGAGTACTGACGACGTGGTGGCGCTGGAGGTCCGTCAGGTAGCTGGCCTCGCCGGTGGACCCGAGGGCAAAGATCCCGCTGACACCACCGCCCACAAGCCTGGCATGGAGCCGTGCGAGCGACCGATGGTCAACCGTCCGGGCATCGAGCATCGGGGTGCAGATTGGTGGGACGACACCTCCGATGCAGCCGCGCAGGCCGACGCCCGGCATTAGCCCGCTAGCTCTTTCGCCTGGGCGACGGCGCGAGCGGCAGCGGCTGCGGCTGCTTGGGAGCCGAGCTGGCCCTCACGACGAGGGAGGGAGACAGGAGCACCGTCCGAGCCGCTCCGGTGTAGCCCGCCAACCGGCTCACGAGGAGGCGGCCCGTCTCGACCCCGAGGTCGTAGGTC
>DATJMJ010000092.1:0-3538 GCA_035508795.1 Acidimicrobiales bacterium | reverse complement strand
TCACGCTCAGTTGTGAGCCGAGCTGAGGCCAGCTCCGCGAACCAGGAGTCGTCCGGCCGGTTCACGCTTGGAGGAGGTGGTGGGGTCGGGACATCCTCCCTGAGCCTCAGGTGGATCCAGTCCCCCAGCGGTGCGTCCCCGGGGTCAGGGTCGGCCGAGATGCCGTACTTCTCGAGCAGCTCGCGCAGCGCAGCGCTGCTGTTGGCGCTGCGACGCTTGATGCCCACCTCGCTCAAGAGCCTGTGGCAGAGGACCCTCCTCACCCGGTGCGGACTCTCCTCGACGGACTTTCGTATCGTCGCCACCGTCGTGTCGGCATTCACTTTCCTAGGCATCGTCCCTCCAGCAATCCCGAACGGACCAGCACCTCCGCCTCAAGTCTGTCACTTCTGCAGTTGGCGCGAAGGCCCGACTACTCGGAGAGGTGAGCGCCCACAAGAGGGGTAAGAGCCTGCTACGTGAGGGATACAGGTGACGCCCTGATTTAGTTGCCATGGCCTTCGAACGACGGACCTATCCACGATCGGCGAGAGCTCGGCCTCGGTCAGCAGCGGCCCAAACAGGCTCCCAGTGAGCGGCCGGGTCCATGTGGTGGCCCAATGCGGCGACCCACTGCGCAGAACCGGCTTCCTCGCCGCGGTGACCCCCCGGTCCTGGTCTGGCGCATGGCCGAGTGTGCTCTGTGTCTGCCCGGCACGCATCGCAGGGCACATACCGGGGCTCTCGACCTTGGCTCCGCAGCCGGACATTCCGAAAGCAGCTAGGGCGCCGGCTCCGAACGGGTCGCTCCCAGGGCACTCGCTGGTCTATCCGCCTACCCCTTCTTTTGGCGATCGTCCTTCCCAGCCGCCTTGGTCATTCCCGAAAGGTGTCGCGGGGTTGAGCTGAGCTAAACCTGAGGCTTCGTCGGGCACCCCTACTGGGTAACTTTTTGGGTAACAACTGTTACCCAAGAGCGCCCACTGAACCCTCCTCGGCGGAATGCCAGTCAAAAACGGGCAGGTCAGGCCATGTGTATCGCATTACGGCGACGACCCGGAACGCTTTAAGAGTCCGTTGCTCTGCCATTGAGCTAGAGGCGCTTTGCATGTGTCTACCTGGGGGTTTGTGTCGCTCCTGCCTTCGCCTGGGGTGACTTTTGGGTAACAGCATGCCGCGGATTTGGGAGCTGCCGCCGGCGTTCGGCGGCAAGCGAGATGCCCAGCCCGTTTCGGCCAAGCTCGTCACCGAGCTCCAAAGCGCCCAAGTCGCACCTGGTCATCCGACCACAATAGGTGAGCTGATCGGCCGGAGGCTCGCCGGCACCTAGCCTCCATCGAGCTGCGAGCACAATCAGGGATTACCGGCGCCTCGCCGAAGCGAACGTCAAATCGACCCCAGGCAGGCTCCTGGTCACAGACAAGGCCTTGCCTGGGGTCCCTCGACCACTTCTACCGCTCGCGGACTGAGGACGGCCCGTCGTCGGCTCCTGTCCGCCGCCACCATGCCCTCTCGAACGCAGCTCTCGGGGTAAGCCTTCAAGCCACGCCTGCGAGGACCCAGCCTTTCAGCCATCGGGGTCCCCAGATGCCATGGAACGCCGTGGCGAAGGTCACTGGCCCATTACGTCCGTCCTTTGGACCGAATCTTCGCGGCCCACCAAGATCGTGGAAACCATGGTGGGCGGGAACAAGCCATGCGACATCACCCCAGGCGTTGCCTCCAACTTGACAGCCAGGGTCGCAGGATCCTCGACATCGCCCAAGAAATCGGCGATAATTCCCCCCTGGGGGCTCAGCGGCACATCACGGCGTCGTGCTTTATTTAGTCGCGCCAGTGTCGACTCGACTCCGAAAGCGATTAGCTCCAGCGGGATCGGAGAGTGTACTGCGGGGACGACCTTGGTGGAGTCTGCGATCACTACGAACCGATCAGCGGCGATAGCCACGAGCTTTTCGCGTGTGTGTGCACCGCCTCCGCCCTTCACCAACCACCCCTCCGGGGTTATCTGGTCGGCCCCATCGATGGCGATGTCCAGCCGGTCCATGTTGAAGGGGCCCACCCGCAACCCGAGCGCGGTGGCAGCTTCCTGGGTGTGTGGCGAGGTTGCAACGCAACGGATAGACAACCTCCGGGACGCGAGAGCCGGCAGCAAAAACGCCACCGTGGTCCCCGTACCAAGCCCGACGAGCATGCCGTCCTCTACGAGCTCCGCTGCCGCCCGGGCAGCCAGGCGCTTCTCGGTGTCGCGAACGCTCGTCGGCACCGGTTCGTTGTCGTGTCCCACATAGCTATTTTGGCGGAGTACGGCGCATGCTCAAAACTGGCACCACGCCCGAGCGAGCCTGGTACGCCTGGCGCCACTGGCCGCTGAGGGGCGACGGCAGGAGCCTGAGTCAGTGGCACCAGCTGGCAGTTCGGAGTACGGCCGGTCAGCCGGTCGGAGGTCAGCGTCAGGCGAGGTGCCGAGCGCCCTGGAGGAGGCACTTGGCGGCGACCGGCCGCCGATCTGTGGAGCAACCGCCCCAGTCGGGGTTCTATTGGCGAAGGGGATCGGCCCTCTCCATCGTCAACTTCTCAGGCCGTTTTCCAACACCGCGGAGCGCTCGCGCGAACGGCTAATTGGAGTTTCCCGCTCTCGCGCAGCATGATGCCCAAGTCAACCATTGCCCCGTCATTTCCCTTGCTGGCGGCCCGTATATAAAGAGCCGTCGCAGCATCCGGAGAGGTAGGTTTGAGCGTCGCAGCCAGGTGGCCCATGGCGTCGACGTCGCCCCCGTGTGCGGCCTGCGCCCATCCCTCTACGAGCCGCGCTTCCTCCGAGTTTTTGACCCGCACTGGGCTCGAAATTTCCTGCGGCCGCTTCCACCCACAGCTACGGTCGCCTCATCGCCATCCGCCTCGCTCAACTGGGCCACGGGTTGTCGACCACCCCGAGTTGGATGAACAGCCCGAGCTTGTCGGGCCCAACCCACTCGCTCACGACCTTGTCGTGCTCGAAGTGCGTGATGGTGACCCCCCCACTCGTCACCGGCCCGCCCGGTGGGAGCCCTGCCCACGTACCCTCCCGTGTCCGTCCCGCGGAACGTGGCCCGCATTACGACGGTGTCGCCGGCGACGATGAGCTCGTCGATATTCGAGTGCAGGTCAGGGAACGCCTGATGGTAGCGGCGGATGACCTCGCTCCTAGGCTGAGGGCCCGCTCCCGAGCCCGTTGGAGTAGGACTCCCCGTACAGGTCGGCCGCCGCGTTGTACTTCCGGCCGTTCCAGACCTCGTCGACGAACGTCCGTACACGTGCCTCAAGTTCGGCAGCGTCCATGGCTCACCTCCGTCGGCTCAGCCGACGATGACCGCGGCACAACCCTCCCCTGCGATCAGTCCCAGAACTCGTCGGAGGTGTACGGGTCGAACCCCATGATCCAAAACTCGGTCGCTTTGCCGTCCCTCATGTTCCATACGTGGCATGCCAGGTCGTCGAGCGATTTTGTGCCCCGTTGGGCTGTGATCCGGAGCACGACGACCGCACGGTGGTCATTGGCCAGGATGTCCTGGACCTC
>DATJMJ010000091.1:0-4147 GCA_035508795.1 Acidimicrobiales bacterium | reverse complement strand
TCCCTCGAACGGCGAGGGGAGCTCGATCGTGGCCTTGGCCGTCATGACCTCTACGAGCGGTTCGTAGACGTCAATGTCGTCACCGACGTCTACCAGCCAACGAACCACTTCAGCCTCGGCCAGGCCCTCACCGAGGTCGGGCAGGAGGAAGTCGCGAGTGCTCACGGGCAGCACGAACGGGCAGGTGGAGCCAGCAGTCCGTCGTCCGGCCGGTCTTCCGGCCCATCGTGCGGCCCGCCCGTGGGACGGTGCCGCGTGGAGCCGATGGGATGCCGGGCGCTCCTGGCCCCGGTCATGGTCATGACTTCGCCGGACCTCCTTCGTCCCCGCTAGAACATTCCCCTGCTCTATCGAAAATAACGGCCTCGGGCGGCCGGCTGACGGACCCACCATTAGCCGCCGGGCTGTGGTCAGGCTTGGACAGGGCTGCGATCGGGCAGTGACCTCGTGCCAGGCCCGCGCGGACCTTGGTCCCTATTCCTGAGGGAGACCTAACACCTAGCGTCCCGTCCAGCCCCTTTCCGGGGCCCACAGTACCGGTATTTGAGCGCTCGGAGATTTGATGCAGCTACTTCTTGCACGGTGGGAGTTCTCTGTCGTCACGGTGTTCCACTTCCTCTTCGTGCCGTTGACGATCGGGCTCGGATTTGTGGTCGCCCTGATGCAAACGCTCGCATACCGCCGGCGGGACGAGACCTGGGACCGGTTGAGCCGCTATTTTGGCCGCCTTTTCCTCATCGAGATCGCCGTCGGGATCGTGACGGGCATCGTCTTGGAGTTCCAGTTCGGGCTCAACTGGTCTGCGTACTCAGTTTTTGTGGGCAATATCTTCGGCGCGCCTCTCGCGATCGAGGCCCTGCTCGCCTTCTTCATGGAATCGACTTTCATAGGACTGTGGATCTTCGGCCGCGGCCACCTGTCGGCCCGCCTTCACCTTGCGACGATTTGGATGGTCAGCCTCGGGACTGTATTGTCCGCCCTTTTCATCCTGGCAGCCAACTCCTGGATGCAACACCCTGTCGGCTACAAGGTCGTCCACGGCCAGGCGGTGCTGACCAACTTCTGGGCCGTGCTCGGCAACCCTATGCTCTGGGGTGCTTTTTCCCACACGGTGTTCGCAGCACTTGCCACAGGTGGCGCCTTCGTGCTCGGGATCAGCATCTGGCGGGCATGGCGCGCGCCTGAGGGGAGCTCCGAGAGGTCGTCGTTCTTGCGGGCGACACGCTTCTCGGCCGTGTTCACGCTCATCGCGACGGTCGTCACCGCCATTGCCGGCGATGCCCAAGCCCGACTCATGGACGTTTACCAGCCGATGAAAATGGCGGCCGCAGAGGCGCTCTACACGACGAAATCAGGGGCCAGCTTCTCGCTGCTCACGATCGGAAACCTGAGCGGGAAGCCGCTGTTCCAGATCCGCGTGCCCCACCTCCTGTCGCTCATAGCCGATCTCTCCTGGAACGGCCAGGTCAAGGGGATCAACAACATCCAAGCCGCCGAGGCGGCGAAGTACGGGGCCGGCAGCTACGTGCCCGTCATCCCGCTCACGTACTGGTCTTTCCGAGTGATGGTGGGAGCAGGGATCCTCATGATCCTCCTGTCGGGCTGGGGTGTATGGCTTGCGAGGCGCGACAAGGCACCGGCCCTGGCACGCAGCCAATGGTTTCGCCGGGCTGCAATCTGGGGGATGTGCCTGCCGTTTATCGCCAATGCGACGGGGTGGATCTTCACCGAGGCGGGCCGGCAGCCCTGGATCGTCTACGGCCTGATGAAGACGGCAGCAGGGGTTTCGACAGTTACCACGGCGGATATCGCGCTCACTCTCGTAGCTTTCGTGCTCGTTTACGGGGCGATCGGTGCGGTCGACGTGTGGCTCCTGGTGAGGGCGGCCGGCAAGAGCCTCGACGATACCGGTCACGGGGGCGACGCCGCCGCCGGGGCCGAAGCCGGCGTCCAAGCCGAAGCCGACTTGCCGAGCCTTGTTTACTGAGCGGAGGAAGACGTGCAACCGTTCTCTTACCTGAACACCACTTGGTTCGCCCTGATCGGCCTCTTGTGGGCCGGGTACCTCTTCCTCGAGGGCTTCGACTTCGGGGTCTGCATCGTCGCCCCGTTCGTCTCGCGCGACGAGACCGACCGCAGGATCTGCCTAAACGCGATCGGCCCTGTCTGGGACGGCAACGAGGTATGGCTCCTGACCGCGGGAGGCGCCACTTTTGCGGCCTTCCCGCTGTGGTACGGGCGGTTGTTCAATGGCTTCTACCTCGTCCTTTTCCTAGTCCTGCTCGCCCTTATCGTCCGCGGGGTGTCTTTCGAGTTCCGCAACAAGGTCGACAGCGCGAGCTGGAGGAGGGGATGGGACCTCGCCAATTTCCTGGGCAGCCTCGTCCCCGCCATCGTCTGGGGCGCTGCCTTCACCGATTTTGCCCATGGGGTGCCCCTTTCTGCTCAGGGCTATACGGGTGGTCTCCTCGGCGCCGTGCACCCGGTGGCGCTGATGGGTGGGGTGACGAGCCTGGTGATCTTCGTGCTGCACGGCTCGTTGTTCCTGTCGTTGAAAACGACCGGTGACCTTTCCGAGCGAGCCAAGGCAACGGCCCGGGCCTCGGCCGCGGCAGCTGTTTTGCTGCTCGCCGGCTTGGTCGCCTGGCTGGCTGCCGCCGGCCGCCCGGCGGTCCCCGGACAGCTGCCGGGCTGGATCCCGCTGCTGATCGGCATCGTTGCGCTGGCGGCGGTTGCATCCGCGGGTGCCCTTGTTGCCGCCGGCCGGGAAGGATATGCGTTCGCGGCCACCGGCCTCGGGATAATCGCTGCGATGGGGGCGGTGTTCGCCCGCATGTTCCCGGCGGTGCTCCCGGCCTCCAACGCTGCCGCCAAGGGGGGCATATTGATCGGCCAGGCAGCGTCGCAGCACAACACCCTCGCCGTGATGACCGTCGTTGCCGCCATCTTCACTCCCTTCGTCCTTGCCTATCAGGGCTGGACATATTGGGTTTTTCGCCGGCGGCTCAGCCGGCCGGCGGGACAGGGGGGCACTCTTGGGGTCGTAGCAGTCTCCGAGGCTGCGGGCCGGCCCGCAGCTGGCGGTGCGGTGCCGGCGGCACGTGACTCAGGCGCCGGTCCCTCCGCTGCTGCTGCGCCCGGCAGTGCCTGACCACGCTCGGGCCGGCGCCAACGCCCGCAGGCGAGGGCCGGCGAAAGGCCCCTTAGACACGCGGCTCCTTGAGGCTCTCCCGGGCCTCCGGCGCAGCCTCGCTGTCCCGGTCGGTGCAGGCCTCGTGGCGACGGCGGCCGTTGTGGCTCAAGCGGTCGCGCTCGGGCACCTGATCGCCAGTGCCATGCCCGGCGCCCGCCCCCTCGACCGCCCGGGTTGGTTCGCTGTCCTGGCGGCAGGGGTGGGGGCCCGGGCGATGTGCGCTCTGGCGGGCGAACTGTCGGCAAGCCGCGCTGCGGTGAGCGCCAAGGCTGTCCTCCGGGCGCGGCTTGTCGCGGCAGCACTGAGCACAGCGCCGCTCGGGCATGGCGGCCCAGCCCTCGCACGCTCCGGGGGGCGCGGCTCCGACGGGCCGGGTACAACAGGCCCCGGGCCTACTTTTGCGGCGGGCGACATGGCGGCACTGGCAGGCCGGGGCCTTGACGCAATCGATGTGTACGTCGGCCGCTGCCTCCCGGATATGGTGCTCGCCGCCGCATCACCTCTGGCGCTCCTGTGCGCGGCCGGCGTACTCGACTGGGTCTCCGCCTTGGTCATGACCGTCGTCGTGGCACTGTTCCCAGTCTTTGGGGCGCTCGTCGGCAGGTCGAGCCTCGACCTCGCCGCCAAGCGCTGGTCTCAGCTGGAGCAACTTGGACGGCAAGTGGCCGACCTTTTCCAGGGCCTACCGGTCCTCAAGGCCTTCGGCCGCACGCCCGAACAACGTGCCAGGCTTGCCGCCGCCAACGAGACTTTGCGGTGCTCGACGTCGGGCACGCTGCGGGTTGCCTTCCTTTCTGCACTGGTTCTCGACACTTTGGCATCGGTGTCCGTCGCGCTCGTGGCCGTGCCTCTTGGGCTCCGCTTGATCACAGGCGGGGTCGGCCTGGCGCCTGCGCTCGCGGTATTGATCATCGCTCCCGAGGTCTTCCTCCCCCTGCGCCGCGCCAGCGCCGA
>DATJMJ010000090.1:0-15149 GCA_035508795.1 Acidimicrobiales bacterium | reverse complement strand
GCCAGGAGGTGGACGACCAGATCGCCAACCTCCTCGTCGCGGAGATCCTCTACCTGGACAGCACTGACCCCGGCAAGGACATCTCGCTTTACATCAACTCCCCCGGCGGGCTCTCCTACGCCGGGATGGCGATCTACGACGTCATGCAGCATGTGGCTTCGGAGGTCTCCACTGTGTGCGTCGGGATGGGCATGTCAGCAGCAGCAATGATCCTCTGCGGCGGGGCGAAAGGCAAACGCATGGCCACTCCCAGCTCCAAGATCATGATCCATCAGGGCACCGCCGGCGCTCGCGGGGCGCCGAGGGACATGGAGATCCACCTCCGCGAGGTCCTGGCAACCACCAAGAGGATGGCCCAGATCATCTCCTACCACTCGGGCCGGCCGCTCGAGCAGGTCGAGCACGACATCGACCGCGATTTCTTCATGACGGCAGAAGAAGCCAAGCAGTACGGGCTCATCGACGAGGTGATCAGCCCGAGGCGTGGGGTGTCGGCCGAGATGCTCGCCGAGGCGGACAAGGCCGCTGCCGTGCTCGCCGCGGCTATGTAGCCGGGCACCGCCGCAGCCCGGCCCCTGCCAGCTTGCCTGGGGGGCTCGTTGCCCGAGCGCCGGGCGCGGCCTAGAGTTCGCGTAGCAACCCGCTGGCACAGCGAAGTCCGGTGAGAACCCGGCGCTGTCCCGCAACTGTCGTCCCCCGCCACCTGCAGGTGCTACGGGCGGGGGCAAGCCAGGTCGCCTGGCCAGTGGGAAGCGACCAAGCACGTCGAGGCAACGAGCTGGTCGCAGGGGGAGGCCCCTGTCTCCGGCATAAATCTCGACCACGAGGAGGAATGCCATGAGAAGACAGTTGGCCCAAGCGAAGATCTTTCTCACTCGCCGCCTGGCCGCCCTTGTGGCGGCGGCCGCCGTTGGCGCCGCATCGACGAGCGCGTTGCCCACCACTTGGTCGCTCGCCGGCGCGACCGTGGCCCGGGCCCCGGCGTCCGCTGCGGCGCCTACGCGCATCCTTTGCCTTTCCGCCAGTGCCACCCAGATGCTCTACGCGATCGGCGCCGGCCATCAGGTGATCGGGGTCGACAAGTACTCCACTTACCCGCCCGGGACGCCGCTCACCAAGTTCACCGGCTATGAGACGAGTGCTGAGGACTACTTGTACCTGAAGCCCGACCTCGTCATATTCGCCTTCCCCACAAACCTCGTAAAACAGTTGAAACTGCTTGGCATCGCCTCGCTCGTGCTCTCGCCGGCAACCAGTTTCGCCAACGTCTACAGCCAATTGGCAGAGCTCGGTGCCGTAACGGGCCACCGCGCAGGAGCTCTTGCGGCAGAGTCCTCGCTCGAGGCTCACGTCGCTGCGGCAGTGCGTACCGCCGGAGGCGCTGGGCGCGGCGACACCTACTACATCGAGCTCGACCCCGACTACTACTACACCGCAACCTCAAAAACCTTTATCGGAGCTGAGTTTTCCCTTTTCGGGATGATCGACGTCGCCGACCCTGCGGCGCACGGCTCGGCATACCCCGCCATTTCGGCCGAGTACGTCCTGAAGGAAAACCCCGACTATGTCTTCCTCGCCGACACGGTCTGCTGCCACCAGACACCGGCCACCTTTGCCGCCCGCCCGGGGTTCGGCATCCTGCGGGCGGTGAAGCTGCACCACGTGATCGGCGTCAACGATTCGGTCGCCTCGCAGTGGGGCCCGCACACGATCGAGTCGTTTGTGCGCCTAATAGCCGGCACTTTGCGGTGACCGCCCTCGCCGGCGGCGGACGGGGCCACCAAGGCCAGCTAAAGCCACGCAGCGGCCCTGCCGCCACCGCCAGCGGGGCCGGTCCGGCCGGGGCGGGAGCGGGCCAGGCCGGGACGGCCGTAGTGCGGCCCACCCGCCTCGGGCCATCGCATGTCCTGGTCGCAGCGGGCTTCTTGCTCTCGGCGGCGTTGGTGAGCGTCCTCGTGGGGCCCGCCGACCTGCCCGCCAAAGGGGTGCTCGAGGAGATAGCCGGCAAGCTCCCCTTCGTCCACCTGCGGGCCGGCCTCGGGACGACCGGGGACGTGGTGCTGTGGCAGCTGCGGATGCCGCGCATGGTCCTGGGCGGCCTCGTCGGGGCAATGCTGGCGGTGGCGGGGGCCTCCTACCAGGGCGTCTTTTCCAATGCCCTGGCTGACCCTTACCTGCTCGGCGTCGCCTCGGGGGCCGGCCTCGGAGCGACGCTGGCGATCGTCTACGCGCCGGGAGAAAGTGTGGGCCCGGTGAGCGCCCTGCCCGCCGCAGCCTTCGCCGGCGCTTTGGTAGCGGTAGCGGCCACCTTCGCCCTGGCGCGGCCAAAAAGCTACGAACGCTCGGCTGCTTCGCTCGTCCTCGCAGGGGTGGCGGTCGCAGCCTTTTTTACCGCCGTGCAAACCTTCATACAGCAAGAGCAAAATTCGGTCGACCTGACCGTCGTCTACTCGTGGATCCTGGGCGGCCTGTCGACGGCGGGCTGGAGCCAGGTCGAGCTCGTCCTGCCGTACGTGTTGGTGGCCGCGGCGGCGCTCTTCGCCTGCCGCAGGCTGCTCGACGTGCTGGCCGTCGGTGACGAAGAGGCGACGAGCGTCGGGGTCCGGGCTCAGCGCGTCCGCCTCGTAGTCGTGGCCGCGGCCACCCTCGGCACGGCCGCGGCCGTCTCGGTCAGCGGCCTCATAGGCTTCGTAGGCATCATCGTGCCCCACACCATCCGGCTGCTCGCCGGCCCGAGCTACAGGCGCATCATCCCGCTTTCGCTGATGTACGGCGCCGGGTTCCTCATCCTCGCCGACTTGCTGGCACGCACCGTCCTATCCCCCCAGGAGGTGCCTCTCGGCGTGGTAACCGCGTTCCTCGGCGCACCTTTCTTCCTCATCGTGCTCCGCCAGGCGAGAAGGACCGGCTAAGGATGCTCGAGATTTTGGCGGTGAGCGTCCGCCTCGGGACCAACATGGCCCTCCAGGAGGTGTCCGCAACGGTCCCGGGAGGAGGCTGGCTCGGCGTGATCGGCCCCAACGGGGCCGGGAAGTCGACGCTCATGCGGGCTGTGGCCGGCTTGGTCCCCTACAGCGGCCACGTCCGGGTCGCCGGACGCGAGTACCGCGTTGCGGAGCACAGGCAGCGCGCTCTTGCGGTCGCATATGTCCCGCAGCGGCCTCTCCTCCCACGTGAAATGACGGTCACGGACTACGTGCTGCTCGGACGCTCGCCCCATCACTCCTACCTCGGGGCCGAGACGGCCCGCGACCGCCGTGCGGCCGGCGTGGTCCTCGAGCGCCTCGAACTGGCCCGCTTCGCCCGGCGCCCGCTGGCACAGCTTTCGGGAGGCGAATCGCAAAGGGCCGTGCTCGCCCGGGCGCTCGTGCAAGAAGCGCCCGTGCTCGTGCTGGACGAACCGACTACGTCCCTCGACCTCGGCCACGGCCAGCTGGTCATGGAGCTCGTCGACCAACTGAGGCGGGAAAGGGACATCTGCGTCCTGTGCGCCATCCACGACTTGACGCTTGCGGGCCAGTACGCCGACTCGCTCATGGTGCTTTTCGAAGGCCGCAGCGTGCTTTTCGGAGCCCCCGCCGAGGTGGTCACCGAGGCGAACATAAGCCGCTTTTTCGGCGCACGCGTCCAGGTTGCACCGGGGGGCGCCGGCCCGACGGTCACCCCGGTGCGGGGCCCGGCCGGTGCCGGAGGGAACAAGGGCGTTGGCGTAAATGCCAGCCAGTAACGGCGAGGATCCACGAGAGAGGGGCACGAGATGGCAGCGCTGAACGACCCGGCCGAGCAACAAGGCAGCCAGATTGGGGCCAAGAGCGGGGCCAACCCCGCCGAGGCTGATGTGCCGCTCACCTCCCCACCCACCGTTGCGCCGCCCCGGGCGTCCACACGTGCCTCCTCCCTCGTCCTGGTGGCAACAGGCGACGGCAAGGGCAAGACGACTGCCGCCATGGGCACCGCCCTGCGGGCGCTCGAGCGAGGCTGGAAAGTCTGCGTCGTCCAGTTCGTCAAGTCGGGCAAGTGGGGGTCGGGCGAGGCGAAGGTGCTGAGCGGGCTCGGCGCCGATTGGCACACGATGGGCGACGGTTTCACGTGGGACTCCGACGACCTGGCGCGCTCGGCCGAAGTGGCGCGAGCGGCCTGGGGAGTGGCAAAAGATGCCATCAGCTCGGGCAATTTCCGCCTCGTAGTGCTCGACGAGGTGACTTACCCGGTCAACTGGGGGTGGATCCCCGTGGACGAAGTTGTGTCGTGCATCACGAGCCGGCCGGGAGGAGTCAACATTTTTCTCACAGGACGGGACGCACCCGGCCCAGTCGTGGAGGTCGCTGACACCGTGACGGAAATGCGCAACGTCAAGCATGCCTACGAAGCCGGGATAATGGCTGCCAAGGGGATAGATTTTTGACGCTCGCCATGCTGGTCGGCGGGGCGCGCAGCGGGAAATCCGCCCTGGCGCTACGGATTGCCGCCGACGCGGGCGCGCCCGTCACCTTTATCGCGACCGCCGAAGCTCTCGACGAGGAAATGGCATTGCGGGTTGCCGAGCACCGCGCCGGCCGTCCGACCGGTTGGGCAACGGTCGAGGAGCCGCTCGAGCTGGGAGCGGCGCTTGGTGCCGTGCCGGCTGGGGGCACGGCCGTCGTCGACTGCCTGACAATGTGGGTGGCAAACATGGTCGGGGTGGGCGAGACCGATGGGGCCGTGTTATTGGCGGCGGAGCAGGTGGCTGCGCTGGCGTCGGAGCGGATCGGCCTGGTCGTCACAGTCTCCAACGAAGTCGGCTGGGGGATAGTGCCGGCCGACCCGGCGACGCGCCGTTACCGGGACCTCCTCGGCCGCGTGAACGCCACCTTCGCCGCCGCCGCCGAGCGCCCGCTCCTCGTAGTCGCAGGCTGCGTCCTGCTCCTCCAGCGCCCTGGCGGGACCGCCGCAGCAGTGCCAGGCGCCGACCCGCGGTGAACGGTCCCCGGTCCTGGGCGCCCAGGGAGCTGAGAGCGGCGGCAGGGTTCCTCACCTGCACCGGCTCGTCGCCGCCGGCACCATCTTCGGCGACGCTCGTATGGTTCCCCCCGGTTGGAGCGGCGATCGGGTGGGCCGTCGGCAAGATCTGGCAAAGGGCCGACGTTCGCTCGGGCCCTCTGAGCGCGGCCGCCATCGTGGTGGCAGCCGATTGCTTGCTCACGGGCGGCCTGCACCTCGACGGTCTTGCCGATTCGGCCGACGGGCTCCTCTCCCATGGCCCCGGCGGACCGCGCCTCGAGATAATGGCGGAGCCGCAGGTGGGTGCGTTCGGAGTGACAGCGCTCGTGCTCAGCGTCGTTTGCCGGACAGCGGCACTGGCTTCGCTGCCGCCTTCGCCTGCGATGCTCGCGGCCATCTACTGCTCCTCCCGCACCGCTATGGCCGCCGCGACGAGGGCCCTGCCCTATGCGAGGCCGAGCGGGCTTGCGACTGCTTTCCTCCCGAGCGGGGAGGGCGAGGCTCAGGTTGCCGCTGCCTGTGCGGCGGGGGCGGCCGGCGCCCTGCTGCTTGCCTCCAAAGCCTGCGGGCGTCGCGGCTTGTGGTCCATCGTCGCGGGGTGGCTGGCGAGCGCCGCCGTCCTTGAGCTGGCCCGGCGCAAGGTGGGCGGCTTTACCGGCGACGTCCTGGGGGCGGCGGGTGCCGCCGGGGAAACGGTTTGCCTTCTCGCCCTCAGTGGCGGCGCCGGCAAAGGTAACACGAGGTCAAAGTGACCTGGGCACGCCCGGTACCGGTGGTGGGGGACACGACGTCTGCGGCGCAACGCGCCGCCGACGTCACGGGGTGGCGCATGGGCCAGGCGACCCGCGACGCCCTCTACGAAGTCATCGCCGCCCGCCGCGACATACGGCGCTTCCGGCCCGACCCCGTCGGGCCGGAATTGGTCGAGCGCCTCCTCGGGGCCGCCCACATGGGCCCGTCGGTCGGGCATTCGCAGCCCTGGCGCTTCGTTCTTGTGAGGTCCCCCGGGACGCGCGAGCGCGCCGCCCTCATCGCCGAACGGGAGCGCCAGCGCCAGGCGGCCCTGTTCACCGAGGACGCCCGGCGACGTGTGCTCGACCTGCAGCTCGAAGGCATCAGGGAGGCGCCGGTCGGGGTCGTGGTTTGCTGCGACAGGAGGGTGGCGGCAGCAGGCGTGATCGGCCGCGCTACCTTCCCCGACACCGACCTGTGGTCCTGCGCCTGCGCGATCGAAAACCTCTGGCTCGCCGCCAGGGCCGAGGGCCTCGGGGTGGGGTGGGTCACTCTTTTCCCGCCCGGTGAGCTGGCGGAGCTCATCGGGCTCCCCGAGCGGGTGGAGACCCTGGGCTGGCTTTGCGTCGGCTGGCCGGACGAACGCCCTCCCGCGCCGGGGCTGGAGCGAGCGGGGTGGTCGCGGCGCGCCCCGCTCAGCGAGGTCGTGATGGAGGAACGCTGGGCCGGCTCCGGGCCTCCTCCGCCGGCCTCGGCTTTGCGGGCACCCGGCCAGGTCGCGGTCGTCGGTGCTCGCGACGAGGCCGACATCTTGCTCACGCCACCAAGCTCGCTGGGCACGCTCGACAAAGCGCTCGAGCGGCTGGCGGCCCTAGGGGTACGGGAGCCGGCGAACGCCTCGCTGGTGCTCGTTGCGGCGGACCACCCCGTCACCCGCTACGGGGTCTCCACCTACCCCAAATCCGTGACGCGCGAGGTTCTCGAAGCCACGGTGGCAGGACAGTCGCTCGGAGCTGCTGCTGCGCGGGCGACAGGGATCGCCGTGACCGCCGTCGACGCAGGGGTCGAAGGAGCCGCGGTACCGGGCGCCATCCCTCACCGGCCGGGAGAGCCACAGGGCGACCTGGTGGAGACCGACGCCCTCAGTTTGGCGGACGCGGAAATGCTCGTAGGCGAGGGGCGCCGGTTGGGGCGGGAGCTCGACGCGACGATCGTCGTGCTCGGCGAGGCCGGGGTCGGCAACACGACCGTGGCCGCCGCTCTTGCCTCGGCGTGGCTCGGGGTAGCCGGCGCCGAGACTGTGGGCCTCGGTGCGGGCGGAGACAGCGCGACGTTGTCCCGCAAGACGGCCGTGGTGGACGCTGCCCTCCTTCGGGCCAGGGGGCGCACCGGCCGCGACCGGCCGGTGCACACCCTTGCAGCCCTTGGCGGCCCCGAGTTCGCCTTCCTGACCGGGCTGGTCCTCGGCGCCTCGGAGCGGGGCGCCGCCGTCATCTTGGACGGCCTCGCCACTTCGGTCGCCGCCCTCGGCGCCGTGCTCATCGAGCCCGGCGCCGCCTGGCACCTCGTCGCCGGCCAGCGCAGCCGTGAGAAGGTGCACCAAAAGGTCCTGGAGGAGCTTGGCCTCGAAGCCCTCCTGGACCTCCGGGTGAGGGCCGGGGAGGGAGTCGGGGCCGTACTTTCCTACCAGCTGCTGTCGACTGGCCTTGCAATGCGCGGCTTCGCCGGCCGGGTTACTCCGTGAGGGTGAGCCGTGTCTTTATGGTCTTGCCACCGTTGACCGTCACCGTCGCCCAGACCTTGATCGTGTGGTGCTTGGCGCCTTTCAGGTAACTGACGCCCTTGCTGTTGAGGCCGATGCCGATGGTCACGGTCTTGCCCGCCTTGGCCGTGTAGTTGTTGCCTCCGATCCTGGTGACCACGTCGACGAGGCTTATCGTCCCCTTGCAGGCAACGACGGTGCAACGCAGCTTCACGTGGACGGCGCGCTTGGAGACCGTGGCCGACGTAGTGAGGTCGGCGACAACAGGCTTGGGTGCCGGGGGTTTCTTCGTCGTCGTCGTCGTGGTCGTCGGCGCCGTGGTCGTAGTTGTGGTCGTAGGCACGGTGGGTGCCAACCCGGTAACGCCGCCAACGAGGGTGATGGTGTAGGTGCTGCTGGCACTTGTCGGGTTCAGGACGTCAGAGACGGTGATGGTCAGTTTGTCGCCTGAATTGACCGTGTTCGGCACGGTGAAGGTGACGTTGTTCGTGCCGCCCCCGCTCAAGGTCCCGCTCGCGGTGCCCGAACCAGTTGGAGTGGTTGCGTCGGAGACGGTGAAAAAGCTCGAGTTATTCGGGAAAACGGTCCCCGCAGGAGCCTCGAGCTCGATGGTCCCCGATCCGCCTGCCAACGCCGACGACGCCACGACGTTTGTTATCGCGTAGGTCGCCGTTACGCCGGTGCTCGGCGGGCTGACGGTCACTAGGACACCTGGGCTCCCGTTGGCCCCGATCGGGTAAGCGGGCGCGTAAGCGGCTACGGGGTCACCCGAGGTCGTGACCTCGAAGTCCGTGATAGTCCCCGTATTTGAAGGGTTTGTGACGCCGGCCGCGATGACCGTGACCGAGTCGTGGGCGCTGATCGCGTACGAAAGCGGTATCGTCGCCGTCCCGTCCCCGAGGACAGAGCCCGTCGCCACGAAGTGCCAGTTTTGGGTGCTGTCGATCACCTCGATGCCGGAAACCGTCGAGAAATTAGTCGGGCCGGTCGTCTCGCTGAACGAAATGCTGCCCCCAGCCGCGGCCGCGTCGGCCGCCTCGAAGCTCACGGTATAAACCGTGTTCGCACCGGCGATCGTCGAGGCCGGGGACACCGTCAAGTCGGTCACCGAACCTCCGAAGGTGACGGAATTGGTCGTCTCCGTCGTGCCGTTGCCTGGTTGGACGGAAACCTCGTCGGACACGGTGGACGAGCTCGTCGCCGGGTTGGTACCGGTGGCGGTGAGCGCCAGGGTGTCGCCGTTCACGAGGGCGGTGCCGAGGCTGAGGGTCACCGAGGCGCCGATGGACGTGGCGCTCTCCACCGTGTCGGAGGTCGCCGAGCCTCCCGACGGCGTGAAGGTGACTGCGTACCCGGCCGTCGCGTTGAGGAAACTGAGCGTCTCGGACCCTGCCGTCGGGATGGCGGTGAGGACGAGGGACGTGGTGCTGCTGCTGAGGCCGGCAACCGTCACGCCCGTGATCGTGTAGGTCGTGTTGGCGCCGAAGCTGGACAGGGCGGCCGTCAGGGTCGGGCCGGCGTTGTTGACGGTGACGTTGCCCGACTGAGCGGCGGTCGAGTTACGCGACGTCGATACCGAAAAACTGAACGTCCCGAGCGACCCGGGGGCGCCCGCCGTGAAGTCCAACTGCGCCGTGGTCCCGCTCGCCAGGTTGCACGAGGTCCCGAGCTCGACGGTAAGCAGCGTGGTCGCACTGGTCCCCGCCCCGCCGGCGCCCGAGGTCCCGCTCTGGATGCAGGAGCTGCCGACGAGGTCGATGTTGGTCGGGGCCGCGCTGAGCGGCAGCCCGTTCACCGCCACGCTGACCCAGTCGTCCGCCCCCCCCGAGAGGGCGTTACCCACGGTGAAGCTCACCTGGAAATTGGTCGATTGGCTCTTGGAGACAGCGCTCGGAGTGACAAGGACGCCCGAAACGGCCCCCGAAGGCGCTCCGATCGTGTAATTGCTGCTGGTGACGTCTGCGTACGCCGGCGCGCTGTTGACCGCCAAACCTGCCGCCAGCGCGCCTGCCGTGAGCACCGCCGCTGCCGCCAGCATCTTGGGGGCCCGCTGCCGCCGCCCACGCCTACGCACATTCCCTACCGCCTTCTGAATGAGTGTTCGCATAGTGACGACGCTAATACGGGGACTTCGCGCTAACGCGACAACTTGGCCGAGGTACCCTCGGCTGTGCCCGCAATAGCAGGGGGGTGGCGAGGCACGTCCCGCGCGGCGGCACTCCTGGGCCTGGCGGTTTTGGCGGCCATGGTGCCCTTCTCGATCGGGGCGGGCACCCCGGCCGCGGCGGCGGGGCGCCACCCGACGCCGGGGAGGCAGGTGGCACCGCGCCGGTACCTGGTGGCCGGACCGGCAACCTCAGCTGCGGGCTCCGCCATATCGGTTGGCATTTCGCCCGTCTACAGCGTCACCGTCCCGCCCGGTAGCTGGGCGCCCGAGACGGTGACGGTCTCCGACGCCGGCCCCGCTGCGCTGCACGGCAGGCTCCTGCTCAGGTCGTCCGTGCCGCAACTGGTCCAACCCGGCTCGCAAGTGTGCTATTCGAGCGCCTACGGGGCCACCGTGTGCTCCGCTGCCGCCGGCTCCTACGGCTGGTACGCGTACGGGCCGCTCACGGGTTCTGCCGCAGGCAACTATTCGGGGGGCACGTCGGATTTCGTCACCTACAGCATCCCGCTCGACATCTCACCCGGTACCACCAAGCAGCTGATCGTCGACGTCCTGACCTCGTCCGCAGCCGGGAGCATCCAGGCAAAGGTGCTGGCGGCCGACGGGCGGCTGCTCGCCAGTTCGACCAGCCAGCTGCCGATCGCGCCGGCAACCGCCTCACCCGCCGTGCTCGTGGTGACAGGCAACGAGACCGCCCTTTCGGCCACCTCGCTGCCGATGCCCGACGGCCACGAGCCGCAGGTCCAGCTGCTCCCGCCCGCGGCTGTCCCTTCGGGTTCGGCAGTCCTCGACGGCTTCGCGGCGGTGGTCGTGGACGAGGCCGACACAAGTCAGTTGACCTCTGCCCAGGGCGAGGCTCTTGAGGGCTACGTCCGAGCCGGTGGCCTGCTCGTGGTTGCAGGCGGCTTGAGCTGGCGGCTTGCGGTCGCAGGGCTGCCGGCCGCCCTCCTGCCCGCCAAGGTCGTGGGCACGACAGCTCTGGCGCTGCCCCGCCTCGGCCGCCTCCTGGGCGTCACGGCACCGGCAGGGGAAGTCGCCACCGACAGGTTGTCGCCCGCCCCGGGTGCCAGGCCCATCTTGGCCGAGGGGACGGTACCGCTTGCCTTCCAGCTCGGCATGGGCAATGGTTCGGCGGTCCTGTCGGCGCTCGACCCTGCGGCCGCTCCTCTCAGCGACTGGCAGGGAGAGGCGGCCCTCATGAGCCGGCTGCTCGCGTCCGCTTTTCAAAACGCCTACTACAACGAGGGGACTTCGGTCACCCCGGGAGGCAGGGTCATCTCGACGGTCCCCGTTTCGGCCGGGTACTCGGACCAGCCCGCCGAACTGTCCTCGCTCATGAGCCCGGCAGTATCGAGCGGCGCCCTCGGTGGTTTCCTCGAGCAGATGCCGGGGGCGTCGCTCCCGGGGCCCTCGCTGCTCGGGGCCCTGCTGCTCGGCTACGTAGCGGTCATAGGGCCGCTCAGCTTTTTGTTGCTCCGCCGGTCCAGGCGGCGCAAGGCGGCTTGGGTGGCGCTCCCTTCCTTCGCGATCGTCGCCGCTGTCGTTGCGTACGCCACAGGGACCGGCATGTACCGCGGACCGCTCTCTGACCAGGTGCAAGTCGCCGTCCTCACCCCCGGGAGCCATCTGGCGGAGCTCAACTCGCTCGGCGCTGTCTACCTGCCAAGGGGAGGCTCGAGCGACGTCGTCCTGGCCGGCGCCGGGGCGGTGACCGATCTCGGGGCAGGGGCCGGAGGGGCCCTCACGGTCGAGTCGACCAACGGGGTCGAGAGCTCGCGCCTGGTGGTAAAGGGGGGCGACAATTCCCTCGGCGGGTGGGCCGAAAGCCAGGACATCGACGTCACGGGCACCGTTGACGGTGAGTCGTGGCAAGCCGGGGGTGAGATGGTCGGCTGGGTGAAGAACGACCTCGGGGTCCCGCTCAAAGACGCCTACGTCGTCGAGGCTTACGTCGAATCGTCCGATCTCGGGGCACTCGCGCCGGGCGCTTCCGCAAGCTTCAGGCTCCCGATACCGTCCCAGCAACCGGGCGGGGTGGGCGTCGGCGCACCGCTCGTCGGCAACCCGTTCCTGGCCACGGTCGCCGGGGGCGGGTTTGCCGCGGCCAGGCAGCAGGCTGCGGTGCAAGGCCTTTCCGAGCTCGGCTCGGAGTTTTCGGGCGCGGCGGGCGGGCCCGTCCTGGTCGCGCTTGCCGCCCGTCCGTTCCTCCCGGGCGACCAGGTGGACGCCCGTTCGAGCGCCGTCGACGCCGTCATCGTGCCGCTCCAACCTGGCGAGCGCACGAGCAGCGCCATTTCGGGTTTGTCGCCGGAACTGGTCGGGTCGCAAGGGCTGACGTCTGCACCCGGGCCGCTCGCGTCCGGGGAACTCGAGCTGGCCAGGGCAGGGGCGCTCTATTACCAGTTCGTGCTCCCGTCCGGGCAATGGCACAAGATGGTGCTCAACGTGGGTTCTCCCGACGGGGCTGCCCAAGCGCTCGGCTCCACAGCTGTTCCTGGCCTGTCCGTAGCCACGGTCGCCAACCCTGGCGTCCCCGCTCCGGCTTCCGCGGCGCTGGGCGATTTTTCGCTGAGCGCGTTCGACTTCGCCGACGGGTCGTGGGTGGGGCTTGCGAGCAGAGCGTCGAAGGGACAATTTGTGGCAACCGTGCCGCGGCCGGGACGTTTCGTCGGCCCGGGGGGCGTAATGGAAGTGCGGCTAAAGGCGGCGGTGGCAGGCTTGGAGGTATTCGGCGCAGAACCGACGCTCTTTGCCGACCCAGCGAGCGCGAACATGGGGAGTGGCGGGTGATTGGGTGATTGGGTGAGCGGGGTCGTGGGGTGAGCGGGGTGGCAGGGTGAGCGGCCCCGGCCGCCCCGGGGGTCGCGCGGGCGCTGCCTCCGAGCCAATGGTGCGCGTCGAGGGCCTCACCAAGAGCTACGGTGCGGTAAAGGCTCTGTGCGGGCTGAGCTTCGAGGTCGCAAAGGGGGAAGTGTTCGGCTTCATCGGGCCGAACGGCGCCGGCAAAACGACGACCCTGCGGGTGCTCGCAGGCCTCTGCTGGCCTGCCGGCGGGTACGTGGAAGTGGCCGGGGTGGACGTCCTGAAACGGCCGGCCCTCCTCAAGCAATTAACGGGGTACATGCCCGACTTCTTCGGGGTGTACGGTTCGATGACGGCGGAGGAGTACCTGTCTTTTTATGCTTCTTGCTACAAACTGCCCCGGCGTGTGGCGGAGCGGGTCGTAGACGACCTGCTGGCGCTCGTCGACCTCGCGCCCAAACGTGAGGCTCAAGTGGAGAGCCTTTCACGCGGGATGAAACAACGCTTGTGCCTTGCGCGTGCGCTTGTCCACGACCCCGAAGTGCTGCTGCTCGACGAGCCGGCCGCGGGGCTCGACCCACGGGCGAGGGCCGAAATGCGCGAGCTCGTACGTGCCCTGGCAGAGATGGGCAAAACCGTCATCCTTTCGAGCCACATCCTGCCCGAGCTCGCGGAAATGTGCACCAGCTATGGGATCATCCACAACGGCCGGATGGTCCTCGCCGGCCCTGCAAACGAAGTCCTCGCCGGCGCAGGACGGGGTCGTGCCCGCGCCCTGGTGCTCGGCAGCATCGAGGAAGCCGAGCTGCTCGCCGGCGCGGTACCGGGTGTCGTTTCGGTCAAGCGTCTCGGGCCCGACACCCTCGAACTGACTTATGCAGGGTCGGCGCTCCCGGGCGCGGGGATGGACTCGGCGGCCCTGCTGCGTTCGCTCGTAATGGCCGGCGTGGCAGTTGGCGATTTCCGGGCGGAAGAGACCGACTTGGAGGAACTGTTCCTCCAGCTGACATCACAAGTCACCGGCGTCGAGGACGTCGTCGGCCGCGCGGCGGTGGCCGGGGGCGGGACGGGAGGAGCCTCTCAACCAGAAGGCGGCCCTGTGGGAGTAGAGGCCGGCGGGTGACTGTCCTACCTGCCAAGGGCTCGCCCGGGTACACGCGCGAGCCCGCCGCGCCGGCCGAAGGCCTGCTCGCTCGCGTGCTCTGGAACCCGATCATCGCCAAAGAGCTGCAGACGAGGATGCGGGGCTGGCACTCGATGGCGCTGCTAACCGGTTTCCTTTGCGTTACGGGCGGTTTTGGGTACCTCGTCTATTCCTCCGCAGTCGCAGGGTCGGTGAGCGTCGTGCAGGTCGGCGCAGTCGGCGACGACCTTTTCAGCGCGCTTGCAGTAGCTGTCCTGGTTGTCATCCCCCTCGTCGTACCGGGCCTGGTGAGCCCGGCAATAAGCGGCGAACGGGAGCACAAGACGCTCGACCTCCTCCTCGTTACCCCCTTGCACCCAGCCCGGATCGTGGTCGGCAAGCTCGTGGCGGCGACCGCCTTCGTCGTGCTCCTCATCGTGGCGGCGGTCCCGCTCTTTTCGGTGGCGTTCCTGCTGGGGGGGGTGGCCCTCTCCCAGGTGGCCGAACTGCTCTGCTTCGCTCTGGTGGGCGTCGTGTGCATCGGGTCTGTCGGGATGTTCGTCTCGACTGCGGTCCGCCACACCTCGACGGCCACCGTCGTCGCCTACCTCGCCATGTTGGCGTTAGTTGCCGGGCCCCTCGTCGCCGGCTACGCGCTCGACCGGGCTTTTGACCCGGGGTCCTCGAGCAACGGGCTCGACCCCGGCTACCAGGCCCTATCGGGCGCGCCGGGCGTGGTCTACTCGCTCAGCCCGCTCGTCGGTGCGGACGGCGTGCTCCAAAACGGCGCCTGCAACACCGACGCCTTGAGCTTTCCCGCCCCATTCAGCGGGACGGCGTTCGGCTGCGGGTCGGCTTCTTTGTACACGACCGATCTCGGGCCGCTCGGCACCTGGCGGACCTGGGAGCTGACCTTGCTCGCAGAAGGTGCCCTCACGGTGGCGGCACTTGGCGGCAGCGTCTGGCTCCTGCGCCGGAGGGACCTGACATGAACAGCGGCCAGTTGCCGCCAGACCTGGCATCGGTCCTAGGCCCGCTCAGGCGGCGCGCCCTCGCCGACTCGGCGCTCCACTGGGCGCTCATCGGCGTTGGGGCCTGGTCGCTGGCCGCTTCGCTCGTTGTCGCCTGGTCGAAGGTTGTGCCAACACCCGAGACGACCGTCGTCCTGGCGGCGCTCGCCGGGGCTGCAGCCGTCGGGACCTCGGCCGCGTGGGCGTTGCGCCGACCCGGGTGGAGCCAGGTGGCGCGAACGGCGGACGCACGGCTCCACCTCGACGAGCGCCTCGCGAGCGCACTCGCCTTCGCCTCGACGCCCGGAGAGCTTGCAGAGCGGCTACGCCGGGACGCCGTCGGACGGGCACGACCGTTGCCGGCGAACGCGGCGTTCCCTCTCGGCCCCCACCGGCGGCTCGCCGGAGGCAGCGCCTGCGCCGCCGCCGTTGCGTGCGCCCTGCTCCTCACGCCTAACCCGCAGGCCGGCGCGCTTGCCCGCCAGCGCGCCAACCGGGCTGCCCTTGCACAAGCCCGCCAAGCGGTCGCCGGCGCGCGCCGCACGTGGGCAGGCTACACCTCGCCCGGTGCTG
>DATJMJ010000089.1:0-11238 GCA_035508795.1 Acidimicrobiales bacterium | reverse complement strand
CCGGTCGAACACCCACTGGGCCGAGGTACCGAGGCTCGCGGCAAGGGAGAGCTTCGTAACCTGCCTGTCGAAATGGACGTGCACGTTGACTATCGGGGAACTTGCCAGCCGAGAGGGGCGTTTGGCCCCGAGAACGCCTGGCGGCAACACATCTTCGGTGCAGTAATGGGGGAGCGCGACTACGACGGCGTCCGCCGTCAGGTCTGCTTTGGCTGTCCGGACCGTGAACTTCCCCGCTGCGTCCCCGGGGTCGTCCCCAGCCCTTTCTCCCGCCGTGCCGTCAGCCCCGGTCGCGCTGTTGGCGACTACGGAATGCACCGTCTCGTTCAAAAAGACGCTCACACCGGCTTTGCGCAATGCCGCGGCGCCGCGCTCGCCGTGAAGCAGACCGAGCGGGACCCGGCTCCAACCGATGTCCGCCGCTGAGGGCTCGCGGAGCAGGCCGGTCTGGAAGACCTTGGCCGCCATCGCCGAAGACGCCCGTTCGGCCGGGAGGTTGACTGTCGGGAGGCAGATCAGGTCCCATAGTGAGGAGATGGCGCCTGGTCCCTGATGGTGACGCCGCAGCCATGCGGCGAAGGTCTCCTGGTCGAGCCCGGGGTCGCCAAGATCCTGGCGCGACAGCTTGAGGACCGCCGGGCCAAGGCGCAACCGTTCGCCCAAGGGGACGAAGTCGTAGCGGGCGAGCGCTCTCGCCAGATGGAGCGGCGGGCGGGCCCGGTCCCGCCAGATGACAGCCTGCTGGGGCCCCCCGGGGCCCGGGCCGGGCCTGAGCACGTTCACCCGGAGACGGTCCTGGATCTCGACGTCGCCGGCCGAACCTACCCGGTCGAGGAAGTCGAGGTATGCCGTGCAGCACCGGAGGAACACATGCTGCCCGTTGTCCATCGTCAGCCCGGCGTGATCGAAGGACCAGGTCAGGCCCCCAAGCCGCGCCCGCTTTTCGAACAACGTCACCCTTGCGCCCGCATCGGCGCAGGTGAGGGCTGCGGCCAGCCCGGCAAGGCCGCCCCCGACGACCGCCACGTGAGGTGCCGCAGGTGTGCTCACTGCTACCTCGGCGTCCCTCTGACGAGAGCAGCCGCCGCCACGCTCATCTTTTCGGCTGCGGAAAGGCTTACCCGCTCGTGGAGCACCCGGTCCGGGTAGAGGCGGATCTTGTCGAGCAAGCGGCGGTATATCCCGGCCATCGTTGCCGTGCACGCACGGCTGCGCTTGTCCAGGAGGCTGAGCAGCGGGAGGCCGCGGTCGTACCATTCGGCCGCCCTGCCGGTCTCGAAACAGACAAGAGCGACGAGGTCGTCTTTCTGGCCCTCCATCCCCGGCCCTACGGCGAAGCGCTCGAGGTCCTGCGCTGGCAGGTAGACACGTCCCATGGCGCGGTCCTCGACGAGGTCCCGTACGACATTGGTCAGCTGGAGCGCGACCCCCAGGGCTTCGGCGAGGGGAGCGGCTCCCTCGTCGTCTGTGCTGCCGTAGATCGCCAACGAAAGCCGACCGATGGAGCCTGCAACTCGACGGCAGTACTCGGCGAGGTCGTCGAAGGTCTCGTACCCCCTTCCGGTGATGTCCCATTCGCAACCCTCGACCAGGTCGTCCAGGGCGTCCAGCGGAAGGGGGAACCTCTTGACGGCGTCAGCGAGCGCCACCAGCACCGGGTCGCCGGGTGGGACCGCTGCCGGCTCCCCGCCGGCGGCTTTTGCAAGCAGGGCGAGCGACTGGCGGACATCGTCGAGCTCTTTCAACCGGTCTTCGGGATTGCCTGAGCCCTGCTGCGGGTCGTCGCCGATGTCGTCTATCCGGCGCGCCATCGCGTACAAGGCGCACATGGCCGATCTCTTGGGGGGAGGCAGGAGCATGATCCCGTAGTAGAAGTTCCGAGCCCGCGAGCGGGTTATTTCGGCGCAGTGGCGGTACGAGAGGTCGAGCGCGTCGTAGCTCAACGAAGGGCTGCTTTCCAAAAACTGCTTGCGGTTAGGCGGTCCGCCCCTCCGGCGTCGAGCAGCAGCCGTGCGAGGTGGGTGGCGAAGCGGCGGGGGGACGGTGCAACGGTGTCCGCGTAGATGTCGAAGTCGACGGCGCCGAGCGCGTCGAGTGCGGCGTGGCCGCCCGCCACGAACCCGGCGACAGCCACCCGTAGCCGGCCCCGGAGGCTGGCAACCAACGGCGTCCCCGCCTCGAGCATCGCTCTCGCCCGGGCGCATTCGAAGGCCAGCAGTGCCCGGCAGTTGCCCGAAGATCCGCCGCTGGCGCCTCTTGCGCTCCTTTCGACGTAGCTGGCGCGAGGGGGCACGAGCTCCTCGACTGTCACGCCGAAACGCCTCAAGTCTGCCAGCGGCAGGTATACCCGGCCGACGATGGCGTCCTCGGCGACGTCTTGCCAGTGCTCGACGAGCTGTAGGCCCGTGCAGATGCTGTCCGACCATGCGACAGTTACCTCAGATGCGGCCCCGAATATTGCTAGCACCTCCCGGCCGACCGGGTTGGCCGAGAGGCTGCAATAGGCCATCAGCTCCGAGATGTCCTCGTACCGCGAGACCGTTTGGTCTTGGCGGTTGGCCTGGACGAGGTCGAACAACGGTTGGGTCGGGAGCCCCCGGCGGCGGGCGACCTCTGCCATCGTCGCAATGAGCGGGTGCACTTGCAGCGGGCTCTCGCCACCCTCGCCGAGCGCCCATCTCAGTTGGCGTTCTACTTCGTCGAGAGCGGCGAGCCGGTCGCCGGCGTAGTCGTCGCCGAGCTCGTCGACGAGCCGTGCCCAGCCGTAAAGGGCCATCACGTCCGCTCGGAGCGGCGGGGGCAAAAGGCGGGAGGCGACGGGGAAGTTCTCGGTGCTTGCCCGCCCGAGCACCAGGTAGTCCGGCGGCAGCTCGGGACCGGAGGGGGTAGAAGGTACCTCCAACTCCGCGGCCGTCATTTTCTGGGGCCCCCTTCTGGCCAGTGGCCCGGCATGCCTATCGGCTTACGACAGCTCAACCCACGGTGGTGCAAAGCAGATGACCCACGGGTCATCTTAGACACCGTCGATGGGCCTAATGCAAGAAGCGAGGTGGGCCCAAGAGCGCCCGGACGTCAAAATGGCCGATCTGCCAATCCATTTGGCAGGGCCTCCCGCCCCGTACGCGTCCCGCCCCTGTTCGGGCGGACCCGTCTGTGACCGTCCTGGACGGCCGCCCCGGCCCCGTCCGGCACCCGCCGCTTCAAAGGGGCTGCTCGCTGCTCGGTCAGCTCCGCTGGTCCCGTGGCCCCCACTCGGGGCCGACGGCCCATTGCAAAACGGTCGCAAATGCGGTCTCGATCACCCGCAGGCCGGCCGGTACCGGGTCGTCCGAGAGAGGCCGCCCGGCAGCTTCGGCCAGGGTGCGCAGGACCCGTGCCGCCAGGAGCTGGCTCGGCACATCCCCTCGTGCCGCCCGAGCGCCGAGCTCGAGCAGTATCGGCATCGCCCGGGCGACGAGGCCCCCGAAGACGAGGGCCGTCTTGCCTGGGTCGGCCGCGAGCCCCTCGGGGCCGCCGAGCTCTGCCACCGCCGAGGCGAAACGGTCAGCAGTGTCCTGGCAGAGGTTTTCGACGACCGCCGTGAAAAGTGCCTCCTTGGAGGAAAAGTGGCGGTAGACGCTGCCTTTGGCCACGCCGGCGGCAGCAGCGATCTCGCTCACCGTCACCGAGGCGTACCCCTTGGGTTCGGAAAACAGCCGGAATGCAGCGTCGAGCAGGCGTTTTTGCGGGTCGACCCCGCACTCGCCGGCAGCCGGGAAACCATCGGGGCCTCCCGCGAGGATTTGCGGCAGCCGGGCCTTGATCTGGCCGAGAGAGAGGCCTTGGCCCTCCCGCAGCTCCCGGATGAGCTCGAGTGCCCGGACATGGCGCTCCGAATAACTGAAGCGGCCGTGCAGGGCCGGCTCAGGTTCGGGGAGCAACCCGAGACGGCGGTAATGGTGGACCGTGCTGGCAGGGACTCCCGACAGTGCGATCAGGCGGCCCAGCGTGAAGTTGGCGGGCGAGGGCTGGCCCGGGACCCTCCCCGTTGCCGGTGGGCGGCCGTTCATCCCGGTTGCCTCTTTACTTTCCTGGCTCAGCCCTTGTCGTGCGCACATGGCGTCGTCCCTGAGTGTCGCTGTAGAACTGATTCAAGCACCCTTCATGCCGGCATCCAAGGTCGCACCGGTTCAAACGGCCTTGCGCAGGGCCCAGCGCTTTGCCCGCCCGTAGGGCGGGTAGACGATGGGCAGCTCAGCCTTGACGGGCTTGCGGAGCACCGCTTTGGCGTGGCTGAAAGTGTCGAACCCGGATTTGCCATGGTACGCGCCGGTGCCACTGCGGCCAACGCCGCCGAAGGGGAGGCTGGGCACGCCGAGCTGGACCGCGTTGTGGTTGACGCACACGCCCCCCGAAGAGGTCCCCGAGATGAGACGCTCCGTTGCCGCGGGGTCGCGCGAGTAGAGGTAGATGGCGAGAGGCTTGTCCCTCGAATTGACCTGGGCGAGTACCTCGTCCATGGAGGCGAAGGTCAATACGGGCAGGACCGGCCCGAAGATTTCCTCCTCCATCACCGGGTCGTCCCAGCCGACTCCGGTGAGGACGGTGGGGGAGAGGTAAAGGTCTGTCGGCAGCGAAGTGCCCCCGAGGGCCACCCGGCCCTGCGTCCTGGCGAGCAGTTCTGTCAGCCTGGCGAGGTGCGCTTCGTTGACGATCCTCGCAAACGAGCCGCTCGCCTGGGGGTCGTCCCCGTAGAAGCGGCGTACCCATCTGACGATTGAGGCGACCAAGGCGTCTTCGGCTCCCTTGTCGACGACCACGTAGTCGGGGGCGACGCAGGTCTGGCCCGCGTTCAGGAACTTGCCCCAGGCGATGCGCCTGCCGGCAGAACCGATGTCGGCCGTGCCGTCCACCACGGCAGGGTTCTTCCCGCCGAGCTCGAGGGTGACAGGCGTGAGGTGCTGGGCCGCCGCTACCATGACCTCCCGGCCAACGCGGCTCCCGCCGGTGAAAAAGACATGGTCCCACTGCTGGTCCAGTAGCTCTTTCGCCGTCTCAGCGCCGCCCTGCACGACGCGGACCGCGCTGGTGTCGAGGTATTCCCCGAGCAATTTGGCCAGCACCTCCGAAGTGGCCGGCGCCAGTTCGGAAGGTTTGACCGCCGCGGTGTTGCCCGCCGCCAGGGCGAAGGCGAGGGGGAGCACCACGCACCTGACCGGGTAGTTCCACGGGCCGATGACCAGGACTCCCCCGAGAGGTTCGGGCACGATCTCGGCCCGGCCAGGCCGCAGCTGCCACGGCACCTTGGCACGGCGCGGCGACGCCCAGTCGTCGAGGTGGTGCAGGATCCCTTCGATATCCCTCCTGACGGCGGCGACTTCGGTCAGCCAACCCTCGATCGGTGGCTTGCCCATGTCTTCGGCCATCGCGGCTGTCAGCGGGCCGTCCTCGGTCCGCAGCATGCTCCCTAGTTGGCCGAGCTGGGAGCGCCGCCAGGCGAGGGGTCGCGTCAACCCGCTGGCGAATGTCGCCCGGAGCTGGTCGGCAACACCTGCGGCGTCCCCGGGCGAATGCCACCGCATGTTCGTCTTGCTCATCGGCTCCAGATTGCCTCAAGCAGTCTCAGAGCGCAGGGTGGCGAACTGGGTGGGGAGCTAGGTGCGTATCCCGAGCTCGTCGATCCGGTTGCGCATCGAGTGCTCGTCCCGCTCGAACACGCGGGCAAGAGCTCGCACGTCCTCGGCACGGATCGTGATCAGGCGGCCGTTGAAGTCGCCGCGCTGTATCTGGATCATGCCTATGTACCGGCGCAGCACTTCCCGCTCAGGGGCGTCGAGGCGCTCGAGCCGGGAGAGGTCGATCGTGATCGGGCCGCCGCCCGGCGGGACAGGTGCCCGGCTTTCAGCCCCGTACTCCGGCTCGGGGCTCATTTTTGGCAAAAGCTGGTCGACGGGCACGCCGTAGAGGCGGGCGAGGCGTTGCAGCCGCAGGACAGAGATGATCCGTTCCCCGCGCTCGTAAGCGCCGAGCACCGACGCCTTGAACTCGCGCTCTGACTGCTCCTCCACCGCCTGCAGCGACAAACCCTGCTGGCGACGGATGTTGCGTAGCCGTTCACCTACGTGGCGCGCGTAGGCCGGCGTCATCTCCTCGGTCATGTCCGTCATCGTCATTGGCGGCCTTCCTAGTCTTTGTCGGCCTTCACCGCAGAAAGATTAACTCCCAACACGAAGAGTAGCCAAAAGCGGCTACGCAAAGTAGCGGGGATGCCCCACTGGCCCCGTCAGGGAACTCCAGATGACGCTCAGCGCGCGCTTCGGGTGGCCCAAGGGGGTCGTCGGGGCCGATAGAGAACCGGTAGAGGACCGAAGCCGAGCGCTACGAGCTCCGGTGCCCGCAGCCGGGACGGCCAGCTACCTGTCGGAGAGCTCCTGGAGCATCACGAAGTGGTGCCCCAGCAGCGGTACGCGCGCCCGCGGCCGCAGCTCGTGGGGCCGGTAAACGGGCCTGTCGTCCGAGGTGTCGACGACGACCTGCCAAGGCCCGCCCCAGCGGGAGCCGGGCAGGACGAAGTCGATGGGTTGCTCCCAGGCATTGAGGGCAAGGTAGAACGAGTTGTCCCGGAGAAGGTGCCCGTGGCGGTCGCGCTCGATGTGGGCGGACCCGCTCAAGTACACCCCGAGCGACTTTGCGTACCCAACGCCCCAGTCGGTGTCGCTCATCAGCCGGCCATCGGGGCGGAACCAGGCGATCTCGGTCTGCTCGGGCTTCGAGCCCGGCTGGAGGAGGGGCTTGCCCTGGAAGAAGCGTCGGCGCCGGAAGACCGCGTGCGCCCTGCGGAGGTTGATGACCGACCTCGACCAGGCCAGAAGGTCCGAGTCGAGCTCGTGCCAGTTGTACCAGGAGGTCTCGTCGTCCTGGCAATAGGCGTTGTTGTTGCCGAGCTGGCTACGGCCGATCTCGTCGCCGCCGAGCAGCATCGGCACGCCGAGCGAGAAGGCCAGGGTCGCAAGGAAGTTGCGGGCTTGCCTTTTCCTCAGGCGGACGACCTCGGCGTCGGTGGTCGGGCCTTCGGCGCCGCAGTTCCACGAGCGGTTGTCGTCGGTACCGTCCCGGTTGTCTTCCCCGTTTGCTTCGTTGTGCTTTTCGTTGTAGCTGACGAGGTCTGCGAGCGTAAACCCGTCGTGGGCCGTGACGAAGTTGACGCTTGCCCACGGGCGCCGGCCCGTCGCCTCGTAGAGGTCCGACGAGCCGGTGAGGCGCTGTGCCAGTTCGCCGATCGAGGTGTTTTGCTGGCGCCAGTAGTCCCGCACCGAGTCGCGGTACCGCCCGTTCCACTCTGACCACAGCACCGGGAAGTTCCCCACTTGGTACCCCCCGCTACCGAGGTCCCATGGTTCGGCGATCAGCTTTATCTGGCTGATCACGGGGTCCTGGTGGATCAGGTCGAAGAAAGCGGAAAGCCGGTCGACCTCATGGAACTGCCTGGCAAGGCTCGCCGCCAGGTCGAAGCGGAACCCGTCCACGTGCATTTCCAGCACCCAGTAGCGCAGTGAGTCCATGAGCAACTGGAGCGTCTGGGGGTTGCTCACGTTGAGGGTGTTCCCGGTGCCTGTGGTGTCGTAGTAGCACCTCGGGTCGCTCGGGTCGAGCCGGTAATAGCTCGGGTTGTCGAGCCCGCGGAACGACAGCGTCGGCCCCAGTTGGTTACCTTCGGCGGTGTGGTTGTATACCACGTCGAGGATGACCTCGATGCCCGCTGCATGAAGCGTCCTCACCATCGTCTTAAACTCGTTGACCACCCTTTGGCCCGGGCGCGAGGAGTAGCCGTTGTGGGGAGCGAAGTAGCCGATCGAGTTGTAGCCCCAGTAATTGTGGAGGCCCTTGTTGACTAATTGGTGGTCGTCGACGTACTGGTGGACGGGCATCAGCTCTACGGCCGTGACCCCGAGCCGCTGGAAATAGTCGATCATCTCGGCATTGGCAACGCCTGCGTAGGTCCCGCGCTGCGCCGGATGGACAGCAGGGTGCCGGTATGTCAAGCCCTTCACGTGGGTCTCGTAGATGACCGTGTCGTGCCACGCGGTCCTTGGCCGGCGGTCCTCCGCCCAGTCGAAGGCGGTGTCGACCACGATCGACTTGGGCATGGCGCCGGCTGAGTCGGTGTCGTCGACCTGAAGGTCGTCCTTGCTCGCCAGCGGGTAGCCGTAGACCTCGGCTCCCCACCTGACCGAGCCGGCGATGGCCTTCGCGTAGGGGTCGAGGAGGAGCTTCGCATAATTGGCCCGGAGGCCGCGTTTGGGGTCATAGGCTCCCCGGACGCGGTAGCCGTAGAGCTGACCGGGCTCGACTCCCTCGAGGTACCCGTGCCAGACAAAGGCGTCGACTTCGGGCAGCTCGTAACGCCCCTCGTTGCCCTCGTCGTCGAACAAACAGAGCTCCACGGCCTCAGCGCTCTGCGAAAACACCGCGAAGTTTGTCCCCGAACCGTCCCACGTGGCCCCGAGCGGGTAGGGGTCCCCCGGGTTGACCTGGTCGGCATCGAGGCCCGGCGACAGGTTTGGCGGCATGCCCGGGTCAGGGCCGGTGACCAAAGGCATGAGGGCAAAGGTTACCGGCCGGGCTCGAGCACTTGGGTACTCCGCCGGACGGAGCCCGCACGGCCTGGCAGACGCCAAGCCGGTTGTTAAACTTGGCGCCGTGAAAGGGGCCATCCCTGCTCCTCTTCGTGCTCCCAGCTCGGCCACGTCGGGCACCCCTACTGTTGAGGTCGTCCACGGCAGCCCTGAGGACGCCCGAGGCGCCGCCACCTGGCTCGTGCCCCCGCCGCCGGCTCACCGGTAAGGCTCGGGCGTCTGGTCCTCGCTTTCCACGCGGTGACCCTGGGCCTGGCATTTGGGATCTGGGCTTACCTGGACAGGAACCTTTGGTTTTTCGGTGACGAATGGGACTTCCTCACCAGGCGCGGGCTCCACGGCGCCAGGTTCAGCATCTGGGCCCCCACAACGAGCACTGGTCGGTGCTGCCGATCCTCCTGTGGAGGGCGATCTTTTCGGTGGCCCACCTCACGACGTACTGGCCGTACCTGGTGCCGCTGCTGCTGGCGCATGTGGCGGTGGTGCACCTCGTGTGGCGCAGGTGCCTGCACGAAGGCGTCAACCCATGGTTGGCGAACGCTTTGGCGCTGCTGTTCGCTCTCATCGGCGCAGGAGCCGAGGACCTTGCCCGGGCCTTCCAGATCGGCTTCGTCGGTTCGGTGATGCTGGGCCTGCTAGCCATCGAAGTTGCAGAGCTGGCGCCGGCCGGCCGGGCGGGGCGGGCCCTGTCTCGTGCGGGCGCCGTCGCTCGGTTGCCAGAGCCCGTGCTGAGGGACTGCCTGGTCGGCGTGCTGGCGGTGGTCGGGGTCGCGGTGCCCCCGACGACGATCACGTTTGCCGGCGCGGGCAAAGGCCGCTCGGCGCTTTGGGTTTCGCTTGGCCCGAGAGGTGGCAGAGCCCACTTCTACCTGCGCCGGGTATGGGGCTTCCGCGGGCCGAAGGGCAACGGTATCGTCATCGGGGAGACGGTGACGCTTTCCGAGGACGGGCACCTGTGGCTCAACGATTCGGTGCCGGCCTCGGGCCTCGGCCTTTCGCTGTCCGGTGGCCAGGTTGCCGAAGTATGCGGCCTCGCCGGGGCCGCACGGGCCGCTTAGCTCGCCAGCGGTTCACCCCCACCAAAAGGCCGCTGCAATGACGGCGTAAAGCGCGAGTAACGCAACGCCCTCTAGCCAGGAGTACTCGCCGTCGTACACGACGACGGCTACGACCACCACTGCCACAGCAAGGGCGGCAACGAGCAGCGGCGGGAAGACGAACGTCAGATGTTCGGGGCCGATGAACGAACTTGCCAGTACCAGGACCGGCATCAAGAAAAGCGTTATCTGGAGCGGACTGTTGAGGATGGTGCTGATGGCGTAGTCCGGCCGCGCCTTCCATGCGAAGCGGACGCCCGCGATGTTTTCGACGGCGTTCGACGCCAGCGCGACGATCACCAGCCCGGTAAATGCCGTTGAAATCCCCAGTGATTTGGTTGCCGGTACAAGTGCGGAGACAAACCACTGCGACACCGCTCCCGAGCCGACCGACGCCGCCGCCAGGAGCACTATCGCTAACCCCAAGGGCCACAAAGGCTTTGCGGCGGTCGGGGCGGAGCGTGGGGCCCCTTCGGCCGGGGCCCGCGCGACGGCCGGTTGGGGGCCGCCGCTCAGCCAGAATGGGATGGAAGCCAGGTAGACGACCAACAAGATGACTGCTGCGGCGTCCGACAGGGCGGCGGTGTGGTGGCCGGCGGCCCCGAGCTTCGCCGCCAAGGTCGGTACCAGGGCAGCTCCGGCCGCCAGGGTAAGCAGAGTCACCAGCATGCGCGGCCCCTCGGGGGCGAAGGTCTGCGTGCCGTGCCTCATCCCGCCGCCGAGGAACGCCAGCCCGAGGACCAACAAGACGTTGGCGAGCACCGAGCCGATCAGGGCGGCCTGCACGACCGAGTTGAGCCCTGCGCGGAGCGCAAAGATCGCAAAGAGGAGCTCGGGGAGGTTGCCGAGGCTCGATTGAAGCAGGCCGGTCGGCCCGGGACCGATCCGCTTGCCGACCTGCTCCATCGCCTCGCCGAACACTTCGGCGAGCGCAGCCAGCCCGAGCGCCGCGACGAAGAAGGTGGCCACCTTCGGGGCACCCGCAGCGTCCAGGGCACCCGTCGCCGCCACGAGGGCCGCAGCTATTGCTATTACGAGGCGCCCTGAGGGCGTGACGGTGTCGAGGCTCGGCATAGGGGTTCCTGACCAGCGCCGACGATACCAAGGAGGGAGCGGCAGAGCCGTGCTTAGGAGGCGAGCTCTGCTGGGACGCTGTAGTGTGAGTTTTTCGCCAGACTGCCCTGGCGGCGTGGCCGAGTGGTCCAGGCAAGGGCCAGCAAAGCCCTCTACAGCGGTTCGATTCCGCTCGCCGCCTCCCTGCTCAGAGGCCCTTTCTAACGGGAACGGCCAAGCAGTACCCCGCGTACATCCCGAAGGGTCTTCGGCGGCAGCGTGCCAGCGGGAACAGTACCCGCACAACCGCCGAAAGTGGTCCTCAACGGGGTCGCTTCATCCCTCGAATCGGCAGGTCGCGCGCCGCACTGGTCGCCAAGTAGTCGCTTGACCAGGGCGTTCCGAAGTCATCCACTGCGGCGCACGGCTACCGTACACATGTTCAGTGGACGTATCCCTGACCGATGCCGTCA
>DATJMJ010000088.1:0-11504 GCA_035508795.1 Acidimicrobiales bacterium | reverse complement strand
GCAGTTTCGGCCATGTTCGACCGCGAGCGCCTCGTCACGAGGTCGTGAGGGTACGGGCGTACAGCCTGCCCGGGTAGTGTCGCCCGGTGCAGGTGGTCTTCGTGCTCGCCCCCGGCCACGGCCACCTCTACCCGACCTTCGGGGTGGCGAGCGCTCTAAAGGGTGCAGGCCACGATGTGACTTATGCCATGGTGGGCCAACCCTCTTTCCGCGAGCGGGTAGAGCGCGAGGGCCACGCCTTCGTTGCCGTGCCGCCGTCGCCAGCCGAGCAGCGGGAAATAGTCGAGGCAGGCCTACGGGATGACCCGACGCTCGCCGGCATCTTCGGCGGCCTCGCACCTCCCGCTGTCGCACCCCTTGTGGACCTCATTGGCAGCACCGGCGCCCGTTTGGTGTTGCACGACATGGCGAGTTTTGCGGCGCCGCTGGCTGCCGCCATCGCCGGCGTCCCGAGCGCCCACTTCGGGGTGGGGCCTTCGTTCCCTGAGGACGCCTATGACGCCGGCCAGCGGATGGCCCCGATGTGGGAGCAGTGGGGCAGGCACCCGGACGCGCTTGGAGGGATGTTCGGGCTCGCTTACTTCGACCCCTTCCCTCTTTCGCTCGACAACCCGGCCAGGTCGCTACCCGTGCCTCGGTACCCTTACCGGCCCGACCCTCTCGGCTCTGCGGTTGAGCTCGAGGCGCTCGGCCTGCCCCGCCCGCCCTGGGTGTGGGTGACCCTCGGGACGGTCTTCAATGCCAACCCGGAGGCCTGGGCTCACCTTGCCGAGGAGTTGAAGGACCTCGATGCCCGGGTGGTGGCTACCGTCGGCGACGGCGTCGAGCTGAGCTCGCTCGCTCCGTTCCCGCCCAATTTCACCGCCCTGTCGTTCGTGCCCGCCCGGGCGGTGCTTGGTGGAGCCGTCGCCGTGGTGTGCCACGGCGGGGCCGGCACGATGCTGGGGGCGCTGCGGTACGGCCTCCCGCTCGTGTGCTGGCCTCAGGGCGCAGACCAGTTCCACAATTCTCAGGCCTGCGAAGCGGCTGGTGCCGGAGTGACGGTCAGCGGCCCAAGCGAGTTGCTGCAAGCGCTCCGCGGGGTGCTCGACGACGACGGCTACCGGTCGAGGGCGAAACAACTTCAAGAAGAGCTGCTGGCAATGCCCTCCGCCGAGGAGTGCGCCCGGGTGCTGGAGGGGCTCGCGGGCCTCGCCGGGTAGGCCGGCGCGCAAAACCATCACAGGTCCTCCTTACGGGCATCACAAGCTGGGGGGAAAGCAACCTCATGAGCAGATTGGTCATCGGGGCCCCCGGGCGCCGGGCACGGCGGCAGAGCCCTCCCTTCGCCGCACTCGGGGCGGTACTGGTAGGTACGGCCATGGTCGCCGGCCTGGTCGCAACGGGCGTCGCACCCGCTTACGCGAACGTGACGTCAGACCGGTACACGATCGGTTCGCCTTCGCGTCCCGTCAGCGACGTCACAGTGGCTCCCAGCACCGTCACCAAGGGGGCGCCGACCAGCTTCGAACTGGTCTTTTATGCCGCGGCCGCAATCAGCGGCTCGGAGGACGGCGCGATCACAGTCACGCCGTCGAGGGCGCTCGCCTCACCGCCCACCAACGTGGCGGTCATCTCCGGGGGCTGCCTCCAAGGCGGGACGGCGGGGGCGCGAGGCAGTGGCGCCTCGTTGCCCACCTCGCTCGTGGTCGACCTGGCAAGCAGCTGCAGCATCGGCGCCAAGGCCAAGGTCGAGGTGGACTTCGACGCCTCCGCCCCGACCGGGCCCGGGCCGATCGGTTTCAGTTTCGCCGTCACGACGAGTGCCGGTACCAGGCCTGGCATATCGAACGAGGTGAGCGTGACCAGCTCGCCGTTGACCTTGTCGGCAAGGTCTTATGTCCTTGGGGCAAATACGACTTACAGCATCGAGGACGTCCCGGTCGCGAACCTGAACGGCAGTGACGCCACGGTGACGCTGCAGGTGGCCGCCACAGAAGGCGGGGGGATCATCTCGTTCGTCGACGGTGCCGCCGGGTACTCGGTGACCGTGAGCGGTCCTTCGGGGACGGTCCCCGACAAGGTGACAGCGGTGTCCGTGAGCGGGCCCGCAGCCACCCTCACCCTCGCCGAGGGCTTGGCCAGCGGCGAGACGATCGACGTGAGGGCTACGGGCAGCAACCCAGCGGCGAGCGGGACCGTCGACGCAGACCACATCACTGTCACCCCGGGCGACGGGACACCAGAGACCACAACGTCGATCGTTTTCGGGGGTGTGGTCAGGGGCGTGAGAGTGTCACCGCAGAGCCTCTTGGCCGGCGTTACCACGCTTTACATGGTCCACTTCCGCGCCTCGGGCGGGGTCGCTGCCAGAGGGGAGATCCTCCTCCAGGAACTGGGCGGCCCGACCAACTTCACGACTGTCACCGACGTGCTCGTGATCGACAGCACCGCCGGGTGGCACCTCAACGCGGCCGCCACGACGCTCGACGACGGCTCGGCTGCCATCGAGATCCCCGATGCCGTCAACGCCGACGACCTGGTGACCGTGGTCCTGGGGAACGTCACCAACCCGCCAGCCGGGACGGTGCGTGATTTCACGATTTCCACGTCGGGCGACCCCATCCCGGCCGACGCCGCCCCATACGTGGTAGGCCGCAGTGCCGACCGCGGCGTTGTCGTCTCCGTCGAGCCCAAACGTCCCGGGGCCGTGGCGATTTACAGGATCTCCGGTCTCCGGGCCGAAGCGACGTTGCAAGGCGGCTCATCCACGATCGGGCTCCACGGGCCGTCGGGTACGGTTTTCCCGGCCAACCCTCGCTACTACCACGTCGTCGGCCCGGCTCCCTCCTCCCGGTCGGCCACGGTAAGTGCCGGGCTCTCCGGCGGGGGGACCAACGATGTGACCTTCACCGTGCCCGGAACGATCAAGGCCGGCGGCGTCTTTTCGGTGACCGTAAACGACGTGCTCAACCCCGCGGTTGCCGCGAGCACCTACTCGATCACCTTGGCCGGGCCGGTGACCGGGCCCGTTGCCACGCGGGTCAGGACGCCAACACCGGCCAAAGCGGCGAAACCCGTCGTAGCTCTCCTCAGCCACCACGTCAAAGCGACGAGGGGAGCAGTCGTCGTGCTGTTGAGCTGCAAGCGGGCGCGTTGCCGCGGGGAGGTCGTCTTGAAGGACGGCAAAACAATTCTCGGGTACCGGACGTACAACCTTGCCGCCACGGGCCGACCCGTCCGCCTCCTGATCGCGCTCGACAAAGCGGCTCTGCGATTGCTCGAAAAAGCCAAGCACCATACGGTCGACGTGCACACCGTCGTGAAGCTCACGAGGGGGAGCACGCTCCAAAAAGGATTGACCGTCGTCCTCGCGTAGGACGCACCGATGAGCTCCGGTCGACCGAGCGGTCAGAGTATGTAGCGCCCTGCTCGACCGAAGGAGCCACCCATGCGCAACGCGAGTGGCAAAACACGACGGCAGTAAAAGGTGGGTTGGCCGAGTTCGTCCAGCAGCTGAAGCACTCGCCGGGCGAGGACATCGGGGTCCACGCCAGCATCTCGGTCGCCCGGTCGCTGCTGGCGGCAGGGGTCGTCGACGAGGTACGGCTCGTGGTCGCGCCGGCGGTCGCCGGCCCCGGGCGAAGGCTTTTCGAAGGTGTGCCGCCGGTCCGCCTCGAACCGGTCCGTGGCGCTATGTCGCCCAGGGGTTACCTGCTTGCCGACTACCGCGTCCCGCGCTGGTTCGTCTCTCGCTGACTCGTCCCGGGCCGAGGTCGACCCGGGCTGCAGTTACGCGGCCAGGGTGCCAGCCGCACTGCTTGTCTCATAAAGCCCGGCGCTGCTTACCCGGGTGTGGCAACTGGCAACGTGAACGCTGCACTCGGGTCAGCGGCCCGGCCCTGCGGGCGGAGAGCGCCTGCGGTGAACGGGTCGTTGCCGTCACCGTGGCCCGCCCACCAAGCCGCCAGGTAGGCAGCCGCTGCCAAAAAGAGCCGCGTGCCGCCGGGGTCTCCCGCGGCCGCCCGGATGCAGGCCAGGGTGTACTTCACGTGGTGGGCGTCATGGGCGACGGCCGCTCGTGTGGCGAGGATGCCGGGCACATCGGCGAGCTGTGCGGCGGGCATGTGCCATACCGAGCTCGCCGCAACTATCGGGTTGTCGTCGAGCGCGTCGGCGAGGCTGGTCGCCACCGGCTCGGGCTCCCAGCCCGGCACGAAGGGGGCTCGAGCCAAGCACGACCAGTGGGCGGTGACATAGGCCGTCGCCACCGCCGTGGCGCGCGTCGGGTCTCCCAGAGCGCCGGCTTGTGCCAGCGCCGCCTGCGAGAGCGTCAGGCAATGCGTCCAGCCGTAGGGGGCATGCTCCGCCGGGCCCTGCAACATGGTGCTTGCCGCCGCTCTCAGAAGGTCTCGCCCGGCGAGCGCCGGCTGCTGCTTGATGCCTTCTCCAGCGGCTGACAGCACCTCTGCGACCGCACCGGTCTCCTCTGCCTTTTCGACCAGGCCGGCGATGCCCCACGCAGTGGCGGGGCCAATCAGCGGGACTGCACCGACAGCCGCGCTCGGGGAAAGCCGGCCGTTCCCGAGCAATCGCCGGTGTTGCGCGGCCGTGACCATGCTCCGGCCCGGGGACTTTGCGAGCTCGCGCGCCACGGGCCACAACAAGATGGGGCCCAGGTTTGCCGTCGGATGGCCTGCGGCCAGGTCGAAATAGATGTTCGCATGGCCGGCTGCGCCGAGATGGCCGAGGGCGTCCTCGGCGAACGCCTGCCTCAGCTCGCCGGCTGAGAAGTCGGCGCTCGCCCAGGGGCCGAGGCGGTCAACCTCGTCCAGGTCTCCCGAGGAGATGGCGGCTCGCAGCCGCGCCGGCAGGCCGGCGCCCTGGCTCCACGCGCCCGGCTGGGCCGTCAGCTTTTCCCCTGCCTCGAGGTAGCCCGAGACAAGCGAGAGCACACGCAGACGCGCCGCTCGCCGCCACCCAGGGGCCACGTAGGCAAGCAGGCCGAAGCGGGCGAGCAACTCGAGCGGGGCGTGCAGCACGAACGAGTTCGCCCTCTCCTCGGTCGCCAGGGGGACCGACAGCACTTGCGCGGCGGCGAGGGCGAGCTGCGCGTCGCTCAGGTCGTCAAGCCGGCGCGCTTCGTACACTTCCATCAGCCCGTCTCCTTTGACCCCCGAAAGGGCCGAAAGGTCAGTCATCGCTTGCCTCCTGTCGTCGAGCTGCTCGCTTTCATACGCGATGTTAAAACTTGAAGTAATGTTTAAGTCAAGGCCCTTTCGGCTGCCGGTTAGGAGGAGGGTTTGACTGCCATGTTGAGCATCGGCGAAGTGGCCGAGCGGGCGGGCGTCGCCACCTCTGCTCTCCGCTTCTACGAGCGTCAAGGGCTCATCAGCTCCCAGCGCACCTCCGGCGGGCAGCGCCGCTACCGCCGCGAAGTGCTCCGGCGCGTCGCCTTCGTGAGAGCGGCCGAGCGGGTCGGCCTCAGCCTGGCCGAGGTGCGCGCTGCTCTCGGCCAGCTTCCAGCTGGTCGCACTCCGAACAAGGAAGACTGGGCACGCCTTTCACTTCGTTGGCGCGAAGAGCTGGACCGGCGCATCGTCCTCCTCGAGGGCCTCCGGGACCAGCTCAGTTCGTGCATCGGCTGCGGTTGCCTTTCTTTGCGTGCCTGTGCGCTCTACAACCCTGGAGACCGTGCAGCAGGCCTCGGCAGCGGCCCTCGCTATTTGCTGGGCAATTCCTTTGCCGACCTGGGGTGAGCGCCGCCTCATCTTGAACAACTCGCGAGGTCACGAGGTGCGACCATGGTCAAGCAATGAAGACGATCGGCATCCTCGGGGGCATGAGCTGGGAGTCGTCCATCGTCTACGAGCAGATCATCAACCAGGAGGTGCGGGCCCGGCTGGGCGGGGCCCACTCTGCCAGCCTGCTTGTGCGCTCGTACGATTTCGCTCAAATCGAGCGCCTTCAGGTCGCAGGCGATTGGGACCAGGCGGGACGGCTCCTCACCGGCGATGCCCGTCGCCTCCAAGATGCCGGGGCCGAAGTCCTCGTGCTCGCCACCAACACCATGCACGAGGTGTACGACGTAGTCGCTCAGGCCGTGACGATCGCCTTCCCGCACATCGCCGACGCCACGGCCGCTGCGGTCAAAGCGGCCGGGCTTTCCAAGGTGGCGTTGCTCGGCACGCGCTTCACGATGGAGCGGCCTTTTTACCACGAGCGCCTGGAGAAAAATCACGACCTCGAGGTCATAGTTCCCGGCGAGGCGGACCGGGCCCTCGTGCACGGAGTCATTTATGACGAGCTTGTCCGGGGCGTCATCAGCGATGTTTCGCGCCGGCGCTACGTAGAGGTCATCGGCAGGTTGGCCGGCCAAGGGGCGGAGGGGGTCATTGCCGGCTGTACCGAGATCGAGTTGTTGGTCGGCCCCGAGGACGCCGGGCTGCCGTATTTCCCGACGACCCGGTTACATGCCTTGGCCGCTACGGACCTCGCACTCCGCGACTAGCCCGGCGCCCGCAATTTTGGCTGTGGTGACTAGCCAACGGTCCAGTCTTGGCCGCCAAGAACGCCAAAACGGAGCCAGCCCGCGCTTTGCCGGGTTTTGGGCGGAGCAGGCGGTGGCGGACCGGCTCCGCCTTGCCCAGGTGTTAGGGCTCCAGGAGCTGAGCGCCCCCGACCTACCGGCTCGAGCCCGCATCGCTGAAAGTCAAAGGGCACCTGGGAAAGGACCACGAGCGGGACTTCAAGGGCGCGCCCAAACCTGGCAGACTCGCAGAGGTGGGTACTGTGGTGGAGCTATCGGAGAGGCTCCATAAAAGATGGCTAACGGCACGCCCCTTTTATGCCAGCCTCCGTGGCATCCCGGGGTACGAGGACCTCGTCCCCGACGACAGCGAGGCGGCCGAGGCCGACTTGCGTGCGCGTATGGAAGGGTTCCTCAGCGAGGCGCGCGAGCTCGGACGACTTCCGCTCCTACCTGACGACGCGATCACCCTCAGCTGCGCGACCTCGGCAGCAGAGCAGGAGCTCGCAACGCTCGACTCGGCGGCCCTCGACCACACCGTCACACCGATGCCTTACGGCGGGCCTGCCCTCCTATTCGCGGTCGCTGCCAGGACCGTCCTGCAAGACGCGCGTTCCGCCGAGGATTACCTGGCACGCCTGAGCCGGAGCGGGGCCTGGCTCGACCAGCAGAGCGAGAGGCTCCGCACCGGCGCCAACAAGGGCCGGTACCCAGTGGCACCCCTTGTCGAAAAGACACTTGCCTGGGCCCGGCCGCTCCTCGCCCAGGGCGTCCCGGCCCCGCTTGCTGCTCCCGGACCGCCGGAGGGATGGGCCGGTGCAGGCCAATGGCGGGACGAACGAGACCGGCTGGCAGCCGAAGTGGTGAAGCCGGCGCTCGGCCGTTGGGCCGACACGTTGCGCGAGCTGCTCCCGGTGGCTCGCCCCGCCGAGCGCGCAGGGTTGGTGCACCTTCCAGGGGGCCCTGCTGACTATCTGAGAGCAGTCGAGGTGCATACCACGCTGCAACTCACGCCTGAACGGCTGCACGAGGTAGGCCTCGAAGAAATCGGGCGACTAGAAGCAAGCGCCGTCGAGCTCGGCCGCGTTATCGGTCTCGACGACCTGACCGAAGTCCAAGCCGCATTGCGGGCCTCGGCTGAACGGCGGACGCCTACGGCGGCGATCGACGACGCGCTGCAAGCCATCCGCCGGGCCGAGGCACGCGCCCATGAGCTCATTGACGAGCCCTTGGCGCCGCCGTGCGCCGTCAGCGCAATGCCAGGCTCGGTCGCAGCCAGCGGGGCTGCCCCCCATTACACGCCGCCCCGCCAGGACGGGGGCCGTCCGGGCACTTTTTGGTTCAATACCGAGCGGCCCACCGCGGGCAGCGGTTGGGACCTCGAGGCAACCGCTTTTCACGAGGGGGTGCCAGGTCACCACCTGCAGCTATCTCGCATGCAGCTACTGAGCAACCTCCCCACAATGCAACGCGATCGGGTCTTTACGGTCTTCTCGGAGGGTTGGGGGTTGTACGCGGAGCAACTTGCGGAGGAGGTCGGCCTCTACAGCGGGACCGAGAGCTTGCTCGGTGCCGTCGCCTTGTCGCTCATGCGGGCGGTGCGGCTCGTTGTCGACACTGGCCTACATGCCTTTGGGTGGAGCCGCTCACGCGCTGTCGATTTTGCCGTGGCACATGCCCCCTTCCCGCCGGAGTTCCTTGCCTCGGAGATCGACCGTTACATCGTCATGCCCGGCCAAGCTCTTGCGTACCTCACGGGAAAACGCGAGATCCTCCGCCTGCGCGACCAAGCTCGCCGCGAGCTTGGGCCTGACTTCTCCCTGAAGGAGTTCCACTCGACGGTCCTCGGTAGCGGTTCCCTGCCCATGCCAGTGCTGGGTGACGCGGTCTCCCAGTGGCTGTCGACGAGAAGATAAACCTCGTTGCGCGACAGTCACCTCACTCGGCGCAAACCCGGGCACTGGCGGGCATCCCGTTTGGGGCTTGCCGCCGCCGTTTTGTGCGTGGTGGGCGTCGCAGGGCTCGTCTGGCCCGCTCCCGGGGCCTCGGCCTCAACAACTGGAAAAGGGACTGAAGTGAGCAACGTCAGCCTCGGTCTCTCCAGTAACGCGGCGGGTGCCAGCCAAGTCGTCTACACCTTGAAGTTCACCAGCAGCCAGGCCGGCGCATTAGCCGCGGCGGCGGGCCAGATTTTCCTCACAGCGCCGGCAGGGACGATGTTCCCGAGTATGGGTGGGCGGTTCTTTGTCGAGGATCTGTCTGTCAAGGGCCCCGCGCCAACGGCCGCCGAGGCGCAGGTTTCACCGGCTGGCAACGAGGCGACCGTCACCGTCCCCATTGCCGTAGGCGGGGGTGACCGTGTCTCCTTGACCGTCGACGGGGTGACGAACACCGGTACCGAAGGGCCCCAGCGTGTCACTGTATCGACCTCGGCCGACACCGCGCCCGCCCTGGCTCCCACGTTCAATTTGGCCGCTCCGGGCGCAGTTTCTGCGCCCTCGCTTTCGATTTCGTCCGACGCCGGCGGGGCGGACCAGGTCAACTACCAGATGAGCTTCACGACCACCCGCGACGGTGCTCTTGTGGAGAGCCTGGGGGAAATAGTGCTTTCCGCACCGCCGGGCACCGTTTTCCCTAGCGTCGGCAGCGACTACTTCGTCACCGACCTCACATCGCACGCGCCTGCAGCTAGCGTGAGCCCAGCAGTCGCCGGGGGAGGGGCGGTTGTCGCGGTAACGGTCCCAGGAGACATCCAGGCGGGCGACAGGGTCAGCCTGCTCGTGCAGGGTGTAGTCAATTCCGCTGAGATTGCGCAGGTCCGGACATCTTTGTGGACGACCTCGGACACGGTCCCCGCAGTCCCGACGCCGGCAGCTTCTGAGAAACCAGCCCCGGTTGCGGCCCTGTCCCTCGGGCTCTCGAGCGACAATGGGGGGGCCGGCGGCGTCAGCTACCAGCTGAGATTTACGACGAGCGCGCATGGTTCCCTTGTCGCCAACAAGGGGGACGTTACAATTTCGGCCCCCCCCGGGACGGTGTTCCCGGTGGCCCCCGGGGATTATTCCGTCAGCGACCTCACGTCCAAGAGCCCGGTGTCAACGCCTGGCGTGAGCCTTTCGGGCACCGGAAATGTCGCCACTCTGCAAATGTCGGCTGCGATAGCCGCCGGGGACCGGGTGTCCATCGATATCTCGGGCGTCACCAACCCAGCCCGCGGCAAGGCGGTGGTGGACCTTTGGACCTCTTCAGACCTGGTGCCTGCAGTGACCTCTCACGACATCGTGGCGGCCTCTCCGGTGCGGGATCTCTCGCTCACCATGTCGAGCCAAGCAGCGTCGGTGAGCATGGTGAGCTACCAGGTCACGTTCGTACCCGGCCCCAGGGGGAGCCTGGTCGCCAGCCATGGTGACATAACGTTGCTGGCCCCCGCGGGCACGAGCCTGCCTAATGCTCCGCCCGACTACCGGGTGACGGACGTGACCACGGGCTCGGGGCCACAGGTACCGGCAGGGGTGACCTGGGGTGGCGACCCTAACGCTGGCGTCAGGGGAGCCAACGAAGCGACCCTGACTGTACCCATGGCAGTCGCGCCAGGGGACAAGGTGGTCATCGTGGCCAACGGGGTGACCAACCCCCCTGTGGGCAGAGCCGCTCTCCAGCTGTGGACCTCCTCTGAAAAGGAGCCGGTCCCCAGCCGGACCTTCAGCTTTACCCCCGCCAAAGCGCTAAGCGCGGCGCACTTGAGCACTACGCCCGCAGTTGCACCGGCCACAGGGCCCACGTGGGTATTGGGTTTCCGGACCGGTCCTGAAGGAGGGCTCGGTGCCGGTTCGGGCCTGATTACCATCGAGGGGCCGCCCGGTACGGTCTTTCCCAGCGTGGCCGGCGATTACGAAGTGCAAACGGGAGCGACGGCGCCGGTCAATCCCGACCAGGTGACCGTTCTGGGGGGAGGGGGGTTGGCCGACCTCGTGCCGGGCAGTCCCGTGGGGCCGGGGGCGGAGGTCACGGTGCGCGTGAGCGACGTCACAGGGACCAATGGAGGTCGTCCCGCCGGCCAGGTACGCCTCTCGACGTCATCCCAACCCGCGCCCGAGATCCTCTCGGGGAGCACTCATCCCGTGAAGACGGCAGCGGTGACCTCGCCTTCGGTAAGCGTTTCTGCGCCTGAGGCCGGGGCGAGCATGGCAACCTACTCGCTCCGCTTCACGACCAGCCCGAGCGGCGCTTTGGCCGGGCCCTCCGCAGCCAACCCCGGGACGATAACTGTTGAGTTGCCACCCGGGGCTGCTTTTGCCTGCGCCGCCGGTGAGTGCCCTTTCTATGACTTCGCTGTGAACGGCCAGCGGTCGCCATCGGTGGCCCTTTCTCCCGACTCCTCCGCCGCTACCCTCGAGGTGCCTGCACCCATAGCGCCCTCCCAGGTCGTAACGGCAAGCTTTTTCAACGTGGCCAACACAACGGTGCCAGGGCTACATGACTTGAGGGTCTGGACCTCGTCCGACCCCTCGGCGGTGAGCGTGCCGTTCGACCTGGCCGCGACGAGCTCGGTCTCGGCTCCGTCCCTTGCCCTGTCCACCTCGGCGGCCGGGGCATCGTTTGCCGATTACCTGCTTCATTTCACCACCGGCCCCGACGGCGCCCTGCCCGGCAGTGCCTCGGGCAACGCCGCGCCCGGCACTATTACTCTTGTGGCCCCTCCGGAGACCGTGTTCCCGGACTGTTTTACGATCGAGTGCGGCTATGAGCCGTCCTACTGGCTCACCTACGGGAGCGGGAAGGCAGCCCCGTGCTCTACTTCGGCACCCGGAGGCGGTTGTGGCATCGCCACGGGGGTCCTCACGGACGACGGTGGGTCTGTCACGATCTCGGTTTCCAAGCCCATCCCGGCATCGACCCCGGTAACGCTGTCCATTGCAGACGTCGTGAACGCCTCCCTCACGGGGCGCGGGCGGGCCCTGGTCTCTACATCTTCGCAGCCGCGCCCGGTGCCTGT
>DATJMJ010000087.1:0-8243 GCA_035508795.1 Acidimicrobiales bacterium | reverse complement strand
CCGCGAGCAGCGCGCCGGACGGCGGCGCTCCTCTCGGTGCCGCCGAGCCACAGCCCGACCGGGCGTTTGTGACGTCGTCGTGATGGGGGGGGAGGCCGTCGGCGCATGGCTACCCAGCGCGCACCGTCTCGGCGCTCAGCTGGTCGGGCAACCAGGTCGGACGGCTCCACGGTCTCGACGAAGGTCACGCCGGGTGTTGGTTAAACGGCGGTCCCTGTAGATTGTCGTGGGGGCACGCAAGACCCGACCAGCGGCAGCGCTTAGATGACTGCATCGCCCGCACTTCAACATTCGGCGGACGACCTCCGCCCGTGGGTACACTTTGATGGGAGATTGGACCACATGGGGACTAGCACACGTAGCTCAACCATTGCACCAGCTCCGCTTAGTGCCAGCGCTGGACCGCGCCGGGACTCGTCTGGAACTGTCCTTCCGATAGAAGTTGCACGTAAGGTCGAGGGCTGGGTTCGCTCTGGACGACTGAAGAGCGGGATGAGGCTTCCCCCCGAGCGCGAACTCGCGACCCAGCTCGGCACGAGCAGGAACGTCCTTCGGGAGGGCCTCCGAGTGTTGCAGACGAAGGGTGTAATCGAAATTCGGCATGGCGTGGGGTCTTTTGTGGCGGAGCTTGCTCAGTCTGGCGCTGACACTATCCCCGTCCAACTCGATCTCGAGGTCGCCTGGCTACCCGTCGCTGAGATCCTAGCAGCGCGGCGTGCTATTGAGTGTGCCGTCGTCAAGGTGGCTGCGCGAGAGCGTGGCAGCCTCGATCTCGAGGAACTACGAGATGTCCTAAGACAAACCGCCATTGCGGTCAAGGCACGCGACACTTTACGTTTTATCGAGCTTGACCTCCGCTTCCACGAAACGCTTGGACGCTGCACTCACAATTCGGTCTTGGAGGCCATCCAGGCGGAGATAACCCGAGCCACGGCTGCTGTTCGCGTGGTCGCCTCCGTGACCCACGCCGCGATGCGGTCTGCGCTGCAGTTTCACGGGGAAATAGCGCGAGCCCTCGCGAACGGGGATGACGAGGCGGCGGCGGCGGGGATGACAATGCACCTAATTGACGCGAGCGAACGAGCGGCGAGCGGGCTGGCACACCAAGAGGACATGGTGGTCAACGCGAGACACAAAACGAGTAAGTCTCAGGGTAAATTGGGCTGAGGGTGTCTCGAGCCGCCGTCACATGGCTATAGTGGTTGTTGCACACTCAAGTTCCCGGGCAGCTACCATAGGCTAAATGGTGAACGGCAGCGATAAGGTTGACCGCGTGGTCGAGCGCCCATTAGGACGCTCCTACGCTGAAGTTGTTGCCGACGACAGGACAGTACTTCGCGGGATTTACTGGCCGGGATCGGCCAGCTGGGTCATCCTGGTTCATGACTTCGGCGAAGATCTCGATGTTTGGCACCCGCTCGAGGCGGTGCTCGCAGATAGCGGGTGTAGCCGCCTTGCCTTCGATCTCAGGGGTCACGGAGCATCGGATGGCGCGCTGCACAGCGACCGCATTGACCTTGACATCGAAGCTGCTGCGCGTTTCGCGGAGGCCGCCGGCGCGAAACGGATCTGTGTCATCTCGGCCGGGCAGAGCGCCCTGGTCGCGTTGGGCCTTCAGCGCCGGCAGCCGTTCGAGAGGATAGCCCTCCTCTCGCCCGGGCCGCTCGCTGGCCGCGACCCGAGTTCGTTTCGCGGCGAGGGGACCAGGAAGCTTTTCGTTGTTGGCGCTGAAGACGAGGCGTTAGCGGAAACGTCGTCGAGCCTTCGCTCCGCGTCGATCGGGTGGTGCTACGCGGTGAGCTTTCCGACCGCGCGACAGGGTTGTTCTCTCCTCGAAGGAACTCACGCAATACACGCCAAGGAACATCTTGCGAGCTTCCTGCGTGAGTTCGCGTACGATCCGGAGGAGGCGTTTTTGGTCCGTCAAGCCGGCAATCCGACGGCGACGGCTGATGGGACAGATAGCGGCTCGCCCAGTTCGAGATCTGCGCCTTGACGGACGTTGGCACGGGAGAGAGGGTGGCGTGACGTACGTTCAAACGGTTACCGGGAAACTCGCCCCGGCAGATGTCGGTATTTGCGACTTTCACGAACATACCTTGCTCGATTGGTCGGGGATGCTTGGGAGGCCAACCCCTCGGTTCGATTACGAAGAGGTGTTCGTGACCATACGCGACCTCCTCGTAGACTTTCGCGACGCGGGTGGCCGTACGCTCGTCGATGCGGGCATGACATGGTTCGGTCCGGATCCATGGTTGTGCCTTTTGCTTTCCCATGCAACCGGGATAAACATCGTCGCAAGCGTCGGGTTCTTCCACGAGATGGATTGCCCGATGCCAAAAATGGTCTATGCCCTCACGACCGACGAGCTCGCGAACTGGCTCGCTTCGGCTATCACCGAAGGTATCGACGGGACCGGAGTAAAGGCAGGTATCCTAAAGGCGGCGTCGAGTTCTGACCGCATCACGCCGGCCGAGGAAAAGGCGATCCGCGCCGTTGCGCGCGCGCAACGCCAGACCGGGGCTGGGATCATCACTCATGTCAGTTCGCCGGCCGTGCAGTCGCGCCTTGGGCTTGCTCAGGTGGAGATCTTCAAGGAAGAAGGGGTCGACTTGAGCAAAGTCGTGATCGGGCACATGGGATGGGACACGACGTCCTCACCGCTCGACTACCACCGCGAAATAGTGGAATCGGGAGCGAACCTTGGGTACGACCAGATCGGCCATCGTGCGATGCACGACGACGCCTTTTGGGTGGAAATGATCTCGACGATGGTGACGTCGGGCTACGCCGACAAGCTGTTCCTCTCTCACGATTCGGTGGGCGCGTGGATCGGTCCAAGGCAAGCAGAGGGGCACGAGCTGAACCGCACCTACTCCCACACGCTACGGCGCATCGTTCCGAAGCTTCGAGAGGCCGGCGTGAGCGAAGAAGCACTTGAGACGATACTCGTCGCTAACCCGAGACGCTTGCTAACTATCTCTCCGTGACGGCGACCGAACTAGCGCCCACATCACCGTACTCGCCAATCCACCGAACGACCTCGACCACGCGTATGAAGGGACGGCCTAGCTACCGTCGCTCCCGCCAAATGCCGGGGTAAAAGGTGGCGAGAGGCGGCGTGAGAGGGGATGAGGCGTGCCTGGGGGCCTATTCCTCGTTGAGGGTGTCGACGATAAGCACCGAGCAATCGGCCTGGTGGGCGACTGAGTTCGGCACGCTACCGAGTACCCGACGCACGCCCTTCATGCCTTTGTTGCCGACGACGATAAGGTCGGCACCGATGTCGTCAGCGACCCTTACGATCGCATCCGCAATAGGCCCTGACGCACGGTGGTACTGGGCTTCGACCCCTTCGTTGCCAATTCTCTTGCGGAGCTTTTCGAGGAGCAGGTCGGCGGCATTGTTGAGCGTGCCAATGTAATCGTCAGGCACCACTTCCACGTAAGTCAAAGACGGGTTATATGCCGTTACGACATGAAGGCTCCCGCCGACAGCCTTTACGAGCTCGACAGCGGTGCTCAAAGCACGCGCCGCGGTCACCGAATCGTCTGCTGCAACAAGGATCGTTTTGAACATGACACCTCCCGAAGGACGAACCTAGCCGGGCACCTAGCCGGGCACTACGACTCGACGAGAACCACCAGTGTTTCTGGCAGTACCCCGTCATGTGCCATGGCCTCAGCCGACTCTGGGGTCTGCATGGCGGCATTGAAGGTTTCCATGTCAGGGACATCCATAATCAGTGCGACATGGTTCGGGTTGTGCGGGTCGACGAACGTGCGGATGTTGGTCACACCGAGGGGCCCGAAAAACTCTTCACGCTTGGGCGAAGACAGCCAGTGCTCGCGGTCCTTGACGTCGTGGTGACCCATTATGGTCGGCATGTCGGCCTCCTCGGCACTCCGGGGAGGCGGTAGCTCCGCGCCCGGTGGCCAAACCGTACACCCATTTCGGCGACCTCTGCCGGGCTACCATCCCGCCAGCCGCTGTAGGAGATTGTGGGCTCCCCCAAACCACCCGGGTCGAAACGGGGGTTGCCCCTCAGCGGCGGGGACTGACCGGTGAGCCCGCTACCTTCTTGCGCTTGCGAGCTTGCACTTGACTCATTGCCATCCTTATGATATCACTTAGATATGGGCCGTGTCGGCACCTAAGGACTTGGCCCGACCCGCCATCTCACGGGTCTCCGACCACGACGGCGCCGGGCCGGCAGGCGGCCGCTCCCAAATCGGAAGGACCAGACCGAGCCCGACCCGCATGGTCCCCACCCTAGAGGCTCGAATATCCCCCGAGCCGGTCGGACAGAACTCTGGCGGAGCGTTCAGCCGGGAGGGGCGACCGGGTTTTCTAGTTTCGCCGAGCCGTATGTCGCCGGCGTCCATTAGGACCGCGGTCGTCGCGTTGTTGGCGGGCCTATCAGACTAAGGCAACCTTCAACCAGGGCGAGTGGCTGCAAGAGGACCCGCCCGCCGAAACCGGGGCCGGTTTTGTTGCTTCGCGCGACTCTTCCTACCCGCGGATCACTACGGTCGGTTTCGAGGACGTGAGGATGAACGGCACAGTGCCAGACCTCGCCTTGGCCAACGGGCAGGTGTTGTTCGCCACCGGCAACGTCTTCCTTGTCCCTACCCCGCTCAGGGCCGACAGATGAGTCGCCGATCTGCAATGCCTGATGACTGCGTGCCGGATGTTCAACGAGGCTCTTGAGCGGGTGGCCTGGCCGGCGCCGACAAGTCAACCGATGACGCGTCTCGTCCACGCCGTCGCCGCCTTCGCGGCAGCGCTGGGACGCTGGGCGCGGGGGCGCGCCGCTGCACGGGGCGGCCTTTCGGGCGGTGCGAAATACAGATCTGACGAAAGTCGCCGTCGCCGCTGAAGCCACGCGCGGGCTGCCCCCGGCCTGAGTCGGTGAGCCCACAGGTTCGGGGCTTGAGCGGGGAAGTACCAAGCTCGAAGGTCTGCGCTTGCACCCGCCGTGGTGCCACATCTAACTGGTCGGCAAGCAGCTCGCGCCAGCTGACTGCGTCCAATTCCCCACCTAAACTCAACGAACGACGGCAGATCATGCCGATCAGAACAGCTTTGTTGCCCGCTCCAGCCGAGACGGCCCACACCGCGGCGACCTCCTCGAACACGGAGGGACGACGGTTCTCGGAATAGCCGCCAGTGATCTCGTCAAGCCGCCTTCAGTAAATAACGAGCACGCGGACAACCGAGACATAACAACGGCTTTCGTGGCAATCAACTGAATACATATCTGCACCTCTGGCGTGCGCGGGCTAACCCCTTAAGCGGGCTGAGCAGCGGCATGGCGAGGAGTTGGCCATGTGGCCTGGGACGGCTTTCCGCCACCTACACCGCTTGCCGACCTTGCTGCGGGACAAGTTCCCGTCCTCGCCCTCCGCGGCCGATAATCAAAAGCGCTGCACATTCAGCTGTACAAAGTCAAGATCCGCGCCCAGAATGGACCTTCGGACCGACCAGGGGGCTCCCGTGGACAATGACCGAGCGCACGTGTTGCTCGAGACCGAACGCAGGCGAGTGGAGGCGCTGATCGCTGGGCTACGCGTCGACCGCAGCGACGACCGGGCCGCCGAAGACGATGCAACCGACTGGGGCGACTCAGCCGAACCGCTCACGGCCGAGGGCACCGATGACGCCATTGCCGCCAGCCTCGGCGCGCGCCTGCAGGCGATCGAGCGCGCCGAGCAGCGCCTGGCCGTCGGCACTTACGGGCGTTCGGTGCTGAGCGGTGCCACCATCCCCGACGAACGCCTCGAAGCCGACCCGGCCGCGGAGCTCACGGTCGAAGAGGCTGCGAGCGAGCACTGACACCGGCCGCGCTCGGGGACGAGGGGCCCGACACGTTGGCCTACGACGACGTAAAGGGTGAGCGTGAGGTCAAAGACCGCCACGTGGCGCGGCCGGACTACTTGGAGGTCGCGGGGGTTCAAGGTGGCGATCGTGCACACCTTCAGGTTCTCGGCGACGATCATGAGCATCAGGCGTTAGCGGGACGAGAGTTGTGCACAGGCGCGAAGCCATCACTGCCTGTTTCAGAGGTGAAGCACGAGCGTCCGATTAATGAGGGTGCAACTCTTTTTTCGCGTCGCAGCCGTCAGACTTGCGCCACTCTCGATTGGGGAGCAGTCGATGTCTTATCAGCAGCGTAGGGCGTGATCCCTTTGGCAGCTGAGCTTCTGGTCGCTTGACCTTACCCGCCCAATGTCTTCCTGACTGCACTGAGACGGTCCGTATTGACCCGCCACCATACCCAGCGACCTCGCTTTTCGGGCACCAGTAAACCCGCCTCGGCAAGGACTCGAGTGTGGTGGGAAATGGTCGGCTGGCTCTTTCCCAAGGGCACCTCGAGGTCGCACGAGCACACCTCCGTCTGGGCTGCGACCAGGGACAGCAACCGGAGGCGGACCGGGTCGGCTAAGGCGCCGAGGACTCGTGCCAGGTCCTCCGCCTCGCCCTCGCTCAAGGGCGCCTCGGTGACTGGACCGCAGCAGAGATCTCGGCCGGTAGCGGCGATTAGCTGCCTCTTTAGCAGCGGCTGCGACATTTCTCTCTCCCAGACATTGACTAGTGTCGATGTGTCGGCCAAGATGGTAGATCGACAAGAGTCAATCTATCAGGAGGTCGTATCGTGTCTCGTGTCCAGCTTGCTCTCAACGTCAGCGACCTTGACCAGGCGGTCGAGTTCTATTCCAAGCTCTTTGCAACCCCGCCAGCCAAGCTCCGGCCTGGCTATGCCAACTTCGCCGTGACGGAACCGGCGCTCAAGCTGGTGTTGATCCAAAACGAAGGCCAGCCCAACGGCTCGATCAACCACCTCGGCGTGGAGGTTGAGAGCACTCAGCTGGTGGAGGCCGCAAAAGCCCGTTTGGCGGCGGCGGGCCTTACAACAGTCGTCGAGGACGAGGTTACTTGCTGCTACGCCCTGCAGGACAAGGTGTGGGCGCATGGCCCGGGCGGTGAGGAGTGGGAGTTCTACACGGTTCTGTCCGATACCGAGATGTCCGAAGGGCAACTCCGGGCCGGGGGACCAAACGGCGCAGCCTGCTGCGCTGATCGTCGCGACTTAGCCGGAGCTGCAGCCGAGACCAGCTGCTGCTGAGCCGATTGTCTGTTCCCACACAGCTGCCCCGACGCGTGCTCGCCGAGTTCCTGGGCAGCGGCCTTCTCGCCGCGATCGTGATCGGCTCTGGCACTGCCGCCCAACAACTCTCTCCGAGCGACGTTGGTCTGGAGCTATTTGAAAACGCTGTCGCCACTGCGGCCGGCTTGTCCGCCATCATCCTCATGTTCGGGCCTATCTCAGGAGCCCACTTCAACCCGGTCGTCAGTTTTGCTGACGCGGTATTCGGAGGCTTGCGCTGGCGGGTGGCAGTGGCTTACCTGCCAGCCCAGGTAACGGGCTGCATCGCCGGGGCCGTGCTGGCCAACCTCATGTTCGACCAGGCCGTCGTGTCCCTGGCTACGAAACACCGGGCGAGCTGGGGGCACCTGCTGGGCGAGGTGGTCGCCACGGCCGGGCTGCTCCTGGTCATTTTCGCGTTGGCCCGAAGCGGCCGGGCGCAGCTGGCTCCAGCAACGGTCGGGGTGTACATCGGGTCTGCCTACTTCTTCACCAGCTCGACCAGTTTTGCCAATCCGGCCATAACGGTTGGGCGCATGTTCTCAAACAGCTTCGCTGGCATCGCACCGACGTCCGTTCCTGCGTTCATCGGAGCGCAGTGCCTCGGCGGTGTCGTGGCGCTTGGGCTGATCAAGGCGCTCTACCCTCAGCTAAGCCCGGGGCAGGCGTCGTCTGTAGTCGTGGCACAAGCCGATCGACCTGAGACCACGGCCGCCCTCGCAGCGAAAGATGGAGGTTGCAATGCCGTATAGGCCAGTCGTGTTGTTCCTATGCACGCACAACGCCGGGCGGAGCCTCGCCGCCAAGGTGCTCCTCGATAACTATGCCGCTGGTCGAGTCGACGTCCGCTCAGCCGGGTCTGACCCAGCAGCTCAGCTAAACCCAGCGGTAGTGAGCATCCTGCAGGAGCGCGGCCTCGACCCGAGCCGGGAGTTCCCAAAGCCGCTGACCATTGAGGATGGCCTGGCAGCTGACGTAATCGTCACCATGGGGTGCGGCGATACCTGCCCGGTCTACCCGGGCAAGCACTACCTGGACTGGGAGCTACCGGACCCTGCCGGTCTGCCGGAGGAGAGCGTGCGACCCATAATCGACG
>DATJMJ010000086.1:0-9896 GCA_035508795.1 Acidimicrobiales bacterium | reverse complement strand
TTAGAGTAAAAAAAATCGCATATTTGGCCACTTGCCCTCCTTCGGAGAGGGGCCCAGCTGCCGCCCCCAGCGCGACATTAGCCACACGCTGCTCCCGCCGCCCGGGGCAAAGATGGCACGGGTAGCGCAGGTGGCCCAACTAGCCCAAGTAGCCCATGCGGCCGAACGCCGAGCTATGTGAACGGTTTCACACCCTCGAGCCCAGGCTGGGGCACCGTTCGAGCACCCCGGCAGCGTCAGCCGAGATCCACGCTCCCGACGCCGGAAAAGGTGCCGCAAAAAACGCTGAAGGCATCGACCCCTTTCCCCCCGTTGCGGACTAGCGCGGTCCCCCCTCCCGGCAGCACCAACTTCCACTCTGCCGGCACCGTCGCGGCGCGGTCGTTGCATGCGAAGGGCGTCGGCGTCGAGAAAGTGAAGTCGGCGCTGACTTCTCCGAGCGGCGGTGACGTAGCGTAAGCCGGGCTCTCGGGACCGGACGCCGGAGCATGTGCGAGCGCGGGCACAGGCGACAACACCGTCCCGGGCGGGACCGGGAAGCTGGCCATCGGCGTCACCGTCGTGCCGGTGCCGTTGGCACCGGACAAGGTGACCGGGCCGGTGAGCCGGCAGTAATGCCCTGCGTTGTCCCAAGCGGTCAGGTTCCCGAAGTAATTCCCAGTTGCACCCTGGAAACCGTCGTAAGACAAGGTGAGGTCGCCTGCGCTGCACGGGGCCGCCGGGGGTGCGGCGAGCATCACGTCGACATTGCTCCCGATGTCGCCCATCCCCGCAGGGGGGTACTGCAGCAAGACCGACCCAGGCTCCCGCTCCGGGTATACCTCTTCGCCCCCGAAGCCGGCCGTAAAACCGAGAGATTCAGCCGTTTTTTGCGCGCTCATGGCCGGCAACCCGAACAGGTCCGGCGCTACGGGTGGAGAAGGGGTCGCATAGCTACCTGCATCTGCCTCGAGGAGGCTGCTCAACGCCGGGGCCACGGTCCGAACCTGATTGCCGAAAAAGGCCGTCCCTGGCGTGCTCGGGCCCCACGCCCCCGTCGCCGTCGGCGGGCAATCGAGGTCGACGAGCACGGCTTGCTCGCTCGGCCCGCTCGAGTACATGAAGCGCATCAGGACGTCGGCGTCCTGGCCTTGACAAGCTCGCTGAGACGCAGGCGCACTGGCTCCGCCATCAAGCAATTGCGCCAGCACCGTTGCCGGCCCGGCACCGAGCATGACACCTCCTGGCGGGCGCTCTTTCAGCGGTCTGCCGAGCGAGTACCCGCACAACTGCACTCGGGTAGGCCCCGCCCCCGGCCCGCCGATGCTCGTGCCGCCAGCGCCGCCCGCCCCACCGGTACTGCCCGTCGCGCCGGCCTTCGGCGCGACCGCCGGGCAGGTCGGCAGGCCGGCACCCGCTCTGTGCGCTGCGGCAACCTGCGAGAGGCCGGGCAAGGCCGGCAACGCCCGGGCCGCCTCAGCCGGCGAGTTCGCGACGGAGATGAGGAAGGTGGTAGCAGTGGTCGCTGCGGCAACCGGGATGATGCTTAACCGGCCGGGCCGCGCAAGCCTCATGTGATAGCAACTCCTTGCCCGCCCCACGGGTTGCTCCTGCGTAAAGATGGTGCCGCCGGGAGCAAGAATTCACCAAGGGGCGACGACGCGGGAGCCAGCCGCAAGCCGGGATCCCACCAGGCGGCAACCAGGCTGCCGCCAACAGCCGCAGACAGGAGGCAGGTCCTAGTGGACGACGACGAGATCTCTTACATGGCCCTTCAAAAGGGCACTCCCGTGCTGAGCTCGAGCGGGACCGAGTTCGGCAACGTGGAGCATGTGCTGCAGGTGCCCGAACTCGACCTTTTCGACGGGATAGTTGTCAAGCCTCACCACGGCGGCCATGGCACCCATGGCGTCCATTTCGTGGACCGTGACCAGATAAGGCGGATCACGAGGACCGCGGTCTTCACCGAGCTCACTGACGAACAAGCCGCTCAGCTACCCAGGCCGATGGCGCCCCCAGTCGAGCGGCTCGATGTCTATGCCGACGAGGGCCCGTCGTTGACGGCGCGCTTCGGGCGGCTCTTCCACAGGCCGCACTGGGTCGAGCAGGACAAATAGGCTATTTCCTGCGCCGCTCGAGCAGCCTTGTGGCGAGGGGTTGTGCGGCGGGGACGGCAGGGGTGACCGGGGCCGCGGGGGCAGGCGGGGGGGCCGTTGCCGGCGCTTCCGCCCGTCCCGCCCGCGTACCAGCCTTTGCCTCGTCCTCCGTCTCAGGCAAAGGAGTGACCTCGCCGCGCCTCAGGTCAAATCGTCGGAGCGCCACGTCGAGGGGAAGTAGCACGATGACCAGGACGAGCAGCCACATCGCGAGCGCCTGGGCCTCCTTGACCGCCGGGACCGGCTCCGCTACGGCCTGGCGCGCCGACGAAAGGACCGCGCCCCCGCCCGCCCGGGCGAGGCCCGACAAGAAGGGCATGTCCGTGCCGATGAAGCGCAGCTCGGGCGAGTAGGCGAGAGCGACGCCGATCGTACCGGCGTCTAGGGCGTGCCCGTCCGCGCTCACCTCGGCCCGCATGAGGTAAGCGCCGACATCGGGCGTTGGGATGTCGCCTTCAAACCGGCCGGGTGCCGTTTGGGAAAGCGGTACGTCGGCGGCCTGCCCGTTCGGCCCCACCACGTGCGCGACGGCAGTGGCGTCCGACGGCGCCCCTGCAGCTTGGGCCACGAGGTGGGCCTCGTCGCCCTCGACCTGCGCCGAAAGCGATAGCGAGGGGCTCGCAGCGAGCGGCAGCGTGGAGGCGACTATGCCGGCGAGGAGCTTGCCCCCCTCCGGGGAGGCGAGCAACTGTGCCGTCCAGCGCCCCTGGGTATCGCTCGTCCAGGCGGTGGCAGTGCCTAGCCCGTACTGCCATTGAGCAAGGATGGGGTCACCCTCGGGCCCTGAGAGCACGACCGATGCCGAAGCCTTCGGGGTCGAGGCCACGTAGCCGGACAGCGGTGGGACCGTCGCCGGGTCGATGCCGTCAAGGGCAGCCGAAGGTGCTCCGGCAACGACCCGGAAGCGCTGCTGGACGATCCAGGGCTGGAGCTGGGACTGGCTCTCGTCGAGGAAGATCGACGGGAGTTGGGCCGCCGACTCGGAGTCGTAGAAACGCCCGTCACCCTCCGCCGCGATCGCGGCCATGTACGACATGTAGAGGGCCGACCCGTGCACGTCGGCACCAACCGTCGACACGGTGATCCCCTGGTGGACGAGACCGGCCATGAACGAGGCCGAGGGGAGCGGGAAGTCGGCATCGCCGTCGCCCATGAGCACGATGAACTTCGTGGCCGACGGATGGCCGGCGAGCGCCTCGGCCGCGTCCTCGAGGTAGGGGACGTAGCTCGGCGGGTCCCCGAAACTCGGTATGGCGGCTATTTGGTCCTCGACGCTTTTTCCGTCGCCGACCGTTTGCAAAGGGACGATCACCCCCGTGGCGCCGTTGGTCACGCCGACGAGGTCCTGCGGGGAAAGGTTGGCAACGAGCTGGCGGGCGGCTGAGCGGAGCACCATGTCGCCGGTGGCGCTCTCGACGGTCTCGAGCACGAGCATCACCGCTACGGGGGGCTTGTCCTGCGGGTTGGGGACCTTCATCTCGATCGGGAGGGCCTGCTCGAGGGGTGTCCCGGCCAAGCCTCCCGGTCCGAAGGTCGAAGTGCCCCCGAAGGCTGCCAAGCCGACCCCAAGGTCGCGTGTGGCCTCGGCTATAGCCGACATGCGCGCTTCGCCTAGCGATGCCGCGCTGACGTTGACCAGTGCCACCGCCTGCCAGCGGGCGACGCCCGCGACCGTGGAGGGGGTCTGTGATGGTCCGACGACATCGGCAGCGAACCCGGCCTCCCGGAGAGCATCGGCGACGTTGCGGCCTGCGCCTGGTTGACCCTCCACAACCAGTACCTGCTGCCGGCCGAGGACCTGGAAGAGCGCCTCGCCGACATTGTTGCCCGCCACGCTGTCGCGTTGAGGGGAGATCTCGACGCTCACCTCGTGGAACCCGGCGCCTGCCGGCGGCAGCAGCGCGCTCACGCGGGTCGCCCCGGGCCGCACTTCAAGGAGCGTGTCGAGGACCACCTGGGAGTTGTCCAGCGTCCATACGATGCGCGCCGATGTCGTCTCGTTGCTCACAAGGACGGCGGTGGCGAGCGGTCGTGAACCCGGCGCGACGGTTGCCGGGGCGCTCACCGAGTCGACCCTCACGTCGGGCCCGGGCGTGAGCGGGAGCGGGAGCACGTCGACACGGACGCCTGTGCTACGCAGGTCCCGTGCCTCCCCGAGGGCGTCGCCGATGTTCTCGCGCCCGTCGCTGATGAGCAGGACGTGCCGCCGGGTGCCGGCCGCAGCCATCGAACCGGCCAGGCGCAACGCCGCCTCGATGTCGGTGAAATTGGCCCCAGGCGAGGTCTGGAAGCCTTCGAACGGCAGGTTGTGCTCCGGGGGGTCTTCCACAAGAGCCTCCTGGCCAAAGCTGACAACGCCAAGCTCGTCCTTGGAGGGGAGTGCTGTTGTGAGCTGACCCACGTCGGCGACCTCGGCTTGCCTTGCGCTGTCAGTGCTCGTGCTCAGGTCGGCGGCCACTACCAGCGTCTGGCTCGAAGCGTCATAGGTGAGCTCCGGCCCGGCGAGGGCCAGTACAAGCGCGACGACCAGCACGAGCCGGGCCGCGAGGCCGGCGCGTCGCTGGCCCCGCCCGAAGGGGCTCCTGGCCGCCTTCCAAAGCATGAAGGTCGGACCTAGCAGGACCAGTGCCGCGAGCCAGGCTGGGCTCCGCAGCTCAATGGGCACGCTGGTACACCGCCCATTCGGCCAGCAGGACGAGCAGCGCCGCCACGGCCAAGACGGGCCAAAGGCCCCGGTAGAGCGAGGTCGTAACGGCTTGGCCTCCGGGGGTCCCGGTCACGTCGAGGGTCTGTTGTGGTGTGATCGCCGTCGCGGGGGCGTTAACGGCCAGGTAACTGACTTGGCGGCCCCCGGTCGCCGAGATCGAGGTAATCCGGTAGACGCCGGTTTGCGATGTGTCACCGAAGACAACCGTCCCCCCGCCCTGCACCCCGGCGAGCGTGTCCTCCTGGCCGTCGGGGAGCGCCACCATCACTTCTTTCGTCCCGGGGCCCGGGGCGATCGTCACCTGCGAGCCGGGCACCTGACCTGGTGTGGGGACTGTGCCTGGCGCCAGGAACTCTGAAAGGTGGGTCAGCAGGACCGGCCAGGCGTCGCGGAGCACGAGATCCGAGTCGTGAAGGTAGATGCCGAGGACGGCGGCGCCCGGGCTTTCGGCACTGGGGTCGCGCACCATGAGGACCGGCCCGGCCTGGCTCGTGATCACGACGCGGCCGAAGCGGGAACCCGAAAGGTTGGACGACAGGGCGACGTCGACGTTGGAGAGGTCGACGTCGTCGAGGAGCGGGTCATCCTGTTCGGCCGGGAGAAGGGGGCCGGGGGAAACTGGCCGGCCTGCGCCGACCAGGCGGTCCGGTGGCGGCCCGACGAGCAGGTAGGGGGTGGCAGTGGGGAGCTTGTCGGGGACGAACCCGTCGAACACCACCAAGTCGTAAGAAGTGCTCGTGGCCTGGCTGTCCCTCCAGGCCGAGGGCGCTTCGGTGCTTACGGCCAGGTCGGTGCGCAGTTTCAGGGCGTCTTCGAGGAAAATGTCGCCGGGAGTCACCAGGAGCGCCCTCAGGGTGCGGGGAGGGGCGACGATAGCGGTGGCCGTTGTGCCGGCGGCGAGCTCGCCGGGCGGTGTGAGCGAGGCCTGTACGTAAGAGGCGGCCGGAGGTACGTCGAAGGTCACGTCCTGGGCCGACCCACCAGCGATGTCGACGGCCTTGGCGGCGTAGAGCTCGCCGTCGGCGGCCATTTCGACGGTCAGTCGAGCGGGCAGCTGTCCGAAGTTCTCGACCCTGGCCACGGCAAGAGGCCCCGTGGAGCCGGGGACGATATCGAGCGCGCCGACGCCGACATCCTCAGCGCTCACGCCGATCCGGCGGTACACGATGGGGAAAGGCACGCTGATCGGTCCGGGTAAAGGTTCGGTGACCCCGTCGGACAGGACGACGAGCTGAGTGGCCTTCGGTTGCGGCCCGGCCGAGGCGACCGCGAGCTGGAGGGCGTCTTGGAGGTCTGCCGGGCCGGACGTCGGGCGCAACCGGTCGAGCCCGGCGATGAGGGGTTGGCGGTCGCCAACGCTCGAGGCCAGTACCACTGGGCTGGCGCTCATTTCGATCAACGTCATGCGGCCCCGGGGCCCGAGCCTGTCGATTAGGGCGCGGGCGTCTGCGACAGCCGCCGCGAAACGGCTCGGGGCGACGTCGGTCGCCTGCATCGTCTCGGAGGCGTCGATGACAACGATCGTTTGCCCCCCGAGGGCCTTTGAGGTCGCGAAGGCGGGCTGCACCAACGCCGCCACAACAAGGGCGGCCGCAAACAGTTGGAGGGCGAGGAGCCAAGAAGGCCGCAAACGTTGCCAGGGGGTGTTCGCCTGACGGTCGAGCGCGAGCGGGCGCCACCACAGCGTGCTCCCGACGACGTGCGCCCGCCGGCGGGCTTTGAGGAAATAGAGGGCAATTATTGCCACGAGCGCCAGGCCGCCCAAGGCCGCCAGCGGGTCCCCGATCTCCACCAGCCGCTCGCTTCAGCGCAAGGCGCCGGACCGCAACAGCCGGGCGAGGAGCAGCTCCCGGAGAGGAAGGCCGCCGTCGAGTGTCACAAGCCTCGCTTCGTGCGCCGACGCGAGGGCCCGGAGGGCGCTTGCATGTTGCTGGCGGGCAGCTTCGTAGGCGCGGACTGCCGGCTCGCCGAGCGTCACCTCGACCTCGCCGCCTCCTTCCGAGTCGACGAGGCGGAGCTCGCCTTGCAGCGACGGGGACAGTTCCTCGGGCGACAGGACCTGGACGAGCAGCACCTCGTTGCCCGCCGAGCGGTGCGCGGAAATTACCGGCTTGACCCGGTCGGTCCCGGCGAGGAAGTCGGACACCAGGACCGCGAGCCCCCGCGGGGCCCGGCGAGCTGCCGACGCCGCCCAAGCCCAGTCAGCTTCTCGGACCGGGGGGATGCTGTTCAGAGCGCTCCAGAGCCGGGGAGCCGCTGCTCTCCCCCTGAGCGGCGCCCCTTGCGAATTGCCCCCGGGGCCAAGGCCGCAGCAGGTGACGCGGTCGCCGTCAGCGAGCGAGAGGTACCCGAGCGCGCCCGCGACCCCTCTCGCCGGCGCCGCTTTCCTCGCTTCGTCCCAGCGCATCGAGTTGCTTGTGTCGACCCAGAGGCTCACGCAGGCATCTTCCTCGGCCGCGTAGAGCCGGGTGAACAGCCTCCCGTGGCGCGCGTAAGCGCCCCAATCGAGGCGCCTTATGTCGTCTCCCGGTGCGTAGGCGCGGTAGTCGGCCAGGTCGAGCGAGCTGCCGAGCCTCCCCGACCGGCGCTGGCCCGGGCCGAGCCCCACGACGGGGCGGCGAGAGGGGAGCGTGAGGCGCTCGAGCACCCGGAGGACCTCGGGCGTGATCCCGAGCGCTGCGGCACTAGGGCCTGGGCCCCGAGCGGCGACCCCGGCTGCAACCCCGGCGGTCACTCCAGCGGCAACGCCAGCGGCCACGCCGGCGGCATTTTGGGCGGCGACCCCGTCCGTAGCCGTGGAGGCGCCCCCGGCTCCGACTGACGGGCCCTGGAGCGCTGCACCCTTGGCGGAAGTCGCCGCCGCCCCCGCCCTCCTCAACGCTTCGCCAAAGGATCTGCAGCTACGGTCTCGAGCAACCGGTCGACCAGGCCGTCGGCCGTCACCCCGTCGGCCTCGGCCTCGAAGCGCAGGAGGAGGCGGTGGCGGAGAACGGGACGGGCGCTTTGCCGGATGTCCCCGAAGGCGACGTTAAACCTCCCCGCAAGCAGCGCACGGACCTTCGCCGTCAGCACCAGCGCCTGGACGGCACGCGGGCTCGCCCCGAAGCGGACGTACTCCGCCACTTCGGGCACGCCGGGCTGATCGGGCTGCGTGGCCATCACCAGGCGCACGGCGTAGTCGAGGACGTGGTCGGCTACCGGCACTGCCCTCGCAAGGGCGTTCATCTGCTGCACCTCTTCGGCCCCGGCGACGGCCGTGAGCTTGGGTTCGGAGCTGCCCGTCGTGCGGCGCGCGATCTCGGAGAGCTCCTCTGCTCTCGGGTAGGGGACCGCCAGCTTGAAGAGGAAGCGGTCGAGCTGAGCTTCTGGGAGCGGGTAAGTGCCCTCCAGCTCGATCGGGTTTTGGGTAGCCAGCACGAAAAAGGGGTTCGGCAGGGGGCGCGTGACCCCGGCGACGGTGACCGTGCGTTCCTGCATGGCCTCGAGGAGGGCGCTTTGGACCTTGGGAGTGGCCCTGTTGACCTCGTCGGCAAGCAGGAGGTTGGTGAAGACAGGGCCTGGCTGGAAGTCGAATCTCCTCCCGGTCTCGTCTTCGTAGATGACCGTCGTCCCGGTGATGTCAGCCGGCATCAGGTCGGGCGTGAACTGCACCCTGCCGAAAGTGAGCTCGAGCACCTGGCCGAGCGCTCTCACTAGGGAAGTCTTGCCGAGGCCCGGGACGCCCTCCAGCAGGACGTGGCCGCCGGCGAGCAAGGCGACAAGTGTGTCCCGGACCAGCTCGGTTTGCCCGACGATGAGCTTGCCGAGCTCGCTTTCGACCCGCGACGAGGCTTCGGCGAAAGCCTCGGGCGAAAGGGCCGGAGGGACTGCGGCCGCCTCCTCCGCGCTCGATGAGCCCGCTGCGCCTGCTGCGCCCGCCGTGCCCGGCGGGAGGACCGGGGCGATCTCGCTCATCTCCTGCCTCCCGCGCCTCGGGCGGCACCCCCCGCGGGCCCCTGCTCCTGACCAGCCCCGAGCGAGCTGAAGTAATTGCGGACGAGATCTTGGTCAGCCGGTGCGACCACTTGCGCTCCGAGGCCTGCCAGGGCGGTCTTTTCGAACGAGGGGAGCACCGAACGGTAGCCAGTCGTGGTCACCCGCTCGCCGGCGCCCAATCGGTGGCCGGTGACCTGCTCACCGTCTCCCGGTTGCCCCCCGACGAAGACCTGCGACGACGGGGCGCCGCCCGAGCCGCCTCTCGTCCCGGACCCGCCCGAACCGCCCGGCCCCCCCGTCCCATAGCCCGAGCCTGACCCGCCCGAACCATAACCAGCGCCCTCCCCCCCTCCGGCCGCCTGCCCAGGCCCGCCGCCCGGGCCGTCGCCAGAACGGTCACCACCGGTGAGCCCCGGCGTCAGCCGCCCGGTCCCGCCGTCGGGGGAGACCTGTTTCTGAGCTTGGGTGGCCACGTTGTCCTGAGCTTCGGCAACCGCCGCTTCGACCGCGGAAAGCTCTTGCTGTAGGGAAGCGGCCGCCGCGGAGGAGGCGACGCCCGAGGCCGCAGAGCCCAGGTAGCGCCCCGCCGCCCCGGTGCGTCCCAGGGCGAGGGCGGCGCCGGCTTTCGCCAGGGCGTCGGGTAAGTCGAGGCTTCCGGCACCGGAAGTCTCCGGACCTGCCCCGCCACTTGCCCCTCTGGCTTCCTCCGCCGGTCGCCCTGCGCTGGCGGCCGCCTTTTTGAGGGCGTTGGCGAGCGCTCTCTGCTCGTCAGAGCTCAAGGACGGGAGGTTGGCAGCGAGGAGGCGGAGGTCATTGGTGGCCGCCTTGAGGTCACCGCTCGAAAGGGCCGACGCCAAGGCTCCGGCCTGGGGGCTCCCGGCAAGAGCGGCGCCCGCCGCCGAGTCGGATGCCGCCTGGTCGTCGATGGACGAGCTCCCGAGGGCCTGTAGGCGCGACGCCAGATCCGACAGGTCGACGAGCGCCTGGAGTGGTGCCCGGGCACGCTGCAGCCGGGCCATCGCCTGTTGGAGAGCTTTTTCGGCAAGCGCAGCACCGGGCGAGGTGTTGCCTGCCAACGT
>DATJMJ010000085.1:0-23127 GCA_035508795.1 Acidimicrobiales bacterium | reverse complement strand
CTCGACCAGCACGCCGCGGAGCACGGGGCGATCGGCACTGATGGCACCGAGGGCACCGACGGCACCGAGGGGTCAACGGAGGCGACGACCTAGACGGCTAGGACGGGCTGATGCCTCTTCTTCAGGTGCGGAGCTCGAAAGAGATCACTGCCGGCACGTCCCCGTCTATGTGAGGGAGCTCGACGACCACTTCGTCACCGCGCGGGTGGGCCTGGACCCGCGGCCCGCCGATCAACGACGCCGACGCCAACTCGAGCGCCTCCGGGCGGGCGCGCAACGCCAGGCTGTGCGGCCCTTTCCCGCCGGGCTCGACAATTGCCCATACCCGCCGGCCTTTTTGCGTCCACCGGGCCCACGGCGTGGCCGATGCCTGTGCGGTCCCGTGCTCCACCGGCCGCGTGCCGTATATCGCCTCGCCCGCCCTCCTCATCCAGGCGCCGAGGTGCTCGAGCCGGTCACGTTGCAGCTCGGGGATGGTCCCTCGTGCGGTCGGGCCCACATTGAGCAGTAGGCTGCCGCCGCGCGAGACCACATCGACAAAGTGGCGGACGAGGTCGGGACCGCTCAGCGTATGCGAGGCGTCCTCGACCTGGTTGTAACCGAACGAGAGGCCTATCCCTCGGCAGTTCTGCCACACGGGCGCTTTTTCGGCCTCCAGGTGGGCCTGGTACTCGCTTGTTGCGAAATCGTAATAACCGGTGCCCCACCGGTCGTTGACGACACCCTCGGGGACGGTGCGGTAATAGTGCTGGAGCAGTTGGAACAGCCCGAACGGGAGCGCGTGCTTGCCGGCGTCGGGCCATTCGATGTCGTTCCAGAGGACGTCGGGCTCGAACCTGTCGACCAAGTCCCTTACGTGGAGGTACGCGTAAGCGTTGTAGGCGGCGTCGGTCGGCCGGACGGTGCGCACCCCTTTGGAGGTGGTGATCGCCGGCAGGTTGCTGACGCTCCAGTCGAGCCCTCCGGAGTAGTAAACACCGAAGCGGAGCCCGCAGTTGCGGGCGGCGGTTGCGATCTCACGGACCAGGTCCCGCTTCGGGCCGCGGTGGACCGTATTGCGGTCGCCCGTCCCGGGCGCGTCCCAGAGAGCTATCCCGTCGTGGTGCTTGGTAGTCGGGATGACATAGCGAGCCCCAGCACGGGCAAAGAGCTCGGCCCATTCGGCGGGGTCGAAATCGCAGGCATCCCACGCATCGAGGAAGTCGTCGTACGGAGCGTCCCCATAGACTTCGCGATGGTGCGCCCTGGCCGGGCTGCCGTCGACCCGCACCGTGTTCCAGTACCACTCGGCGTAGGGGTTGTGCGCGAACCACGTCTGTTCGTCGACTGCGCCCAGTTCTCCCACAGGCTCGGCCCAGGCCGGGACCGAGTATGCGCCCCAGTGCACGAAAATCCCGAACTTGGCGTCCGGGAACCACGCAGGCACCGGCCGCCGCAGTCTCTCCCATTCGGCACTTGCCTGCGCGTACTCCCCCAACGTCTTCTCCTTCGCTTCGGGCGGCCCAACTCCCAGCGCTGCTTCTCGATGTCCCGGGACGTCACCGGCTCCGCCGGGACCAGTCACGGCCCCTCTCAACCGTAGCGCCCCGGTCGGCTGGCCTCTGGCCCGCCTCTCAAGAAGGCGGCGCTCCCTGCCGACAACGCACGCGTAGGCGCGGCGGCGCGCCTATGCCTGGCGAAAAGGGGGCAGCGTGGTCACTATCGCGCTCGAAAAGGGCGGCGGCGGGCTCTGCGAGATCGCAGAGCTATTGCGCAAGCAGCTCCGGCTCGATGCGGTCTGTATTGCCGAGATGCGCCACAGCTCGGCCGTGTTCCGGGCCTGGGCCGGCAAGGGCGGTATAGCCGTCGGTACCGAGACGCCTCTCGAGGCCACTTACCTGGAGCTGCTGGCGACCGGCCGGATCCCCGGGCTCATCCCCGACGCGGCCTCCGAGCCGCTGGTCGCGAACCTCCCTCTCACTCGCTGGCTGGGGGCCCGTTCGTTTGTGGGGGTGCCGTTGAAGCTCTCCAACGGCTCCCTGTACGGGGTGCTTGCCGGGGCCAAATGCTCACTTGGACCTGTTCCCGGAGAGAGTGAACTCCGGGCAATGGAGATCGTGGCAGGCCTCGTACAGCGCGAGCTCGACGAGCAACGCCGCCTGGACAAGTTGCGCACCGACCTCGCCGAGCTCATCGACCACGAACGGGCCCGTACGGCGTACCAGCCCATTATCGAGTTGACGACGGGCCGCTGCCTCGGGCTCGAAGCGCTCTCACGCTTCGACAAGCCTTTCACGCGGCCCGAAACGGCCTTCGCCGCTGCCGACGAGACGGGTCTCAGCCTCGAGCTCGAGCGCCTTGCGATCTGCAAGGCCTGGCGGGTGCTAGAGGTGCTCGAGGAGAGCCAGTTCCTCGCGGTCAACGTGAGCCCCGCGAGCTTGCTCATCCTGGCAGAGCAAGCCATCGCCCGCCCCGAGGTCGACCTCTCACGTATCGTCGTCGAGGTCACCGAGCACGCCATAGTCGAGCGCTACGACCAGCTCAGGAACCGCCTCCGGCCTCTTCGCAGACGAGGGCTCAGGCTCTCGGTGGACGATGTCGGGGCAGGCTACGCCTCCCTCCACCACGTCGTAGAACTGCGACCCGATTTCATCAAACTGGACATTTCACTCGTCAGGGGAGTCGCCGAAGACAGCGCGCGCCGCGTCACGATCGGCGCTTTCGCACAGCTGTCGGGCGAGCTCGGAGCAACGGTGGTCGCCGAAGGCGTCGAAACGCAAAAGGACTTGGACACGCTGCGCTCCCTCGGTATCGGAGCGGGCCAGGGCTACCTCCTGGCCTCGCCGAGCGAGAGTGCCGACGACGTCAGCCGCTGGGTCAGCTCACCCTCATTGCTCCCCCCGGGACTACCCCTCGCACATCACCCGCGCCGGGCGTACTCCCGACCTCTCGCAAGCTCTCGCTCAGCAGCCGGACGCCGAAAGGTCTCTCAGCAAGAGGCTGCGAGCGGCCGATAAAGCTGATATGTGGCGGCGCGCCGCTCAACTTTCTGCGCCCAGGGCCCCGGCGAACGCGGCCCGTGCAGCCGTACCTCTTTACCTGGCCGGGTCGCTACTTGTCGTCCTCGACCAGCTCGTGATCCCGGGCGCCGCCATCCCGCAGGCATGGGCGGCGTGGGCAATAGTCGCTGGGCTGATCGGCATGGCCGCGATCTTGTACTTCGGCCAGCGCGGGGTGCCGGCTCTCGCATGGCCACTGATAGCCGGCGTCGTACCAACAGCGGTGATCATGTCGGCTTCGGTCCTGAGCCACGACGACTCGGCGGCGGCCCAGCTGACTTTTTGCTGGCCGCTCCTGTTCGCTGCCTACCACCTCAAGCCGACCTTCGCTTGGGTCGTCACCGTCGTGGTGGTCGTCGCCGACATCTGCCTTTGCCTCGTGGTGGGCGGCCCATCGATGTCGGAAGACGCGACAGCTGTCCCTGTGATCTTCGTGGCCATCACGTTCATCCTCGTCGGCGCCTGCGAAAGAGCCGATGGCCTCCTCGTCAAGTTGCGCCACGAGGCTGAGCACGACGCCTTGACGGGACTGGCCGCACGCCGTTGCTTCGACGCCGACCTGGACGCGCTCTCCCTGCCGGGGGTCCCGGTTTCGCTCCTCATCCTCGACGTGGACCATTTCAAGGTGATCAACGACAGTTTTGGCCACTCGGTCGGCGACGAGGTGCTCCGCTCTGTAGCCGCCCGGCTGGTGCTCGGCGGGCGCTCCACGGATACCGCCTACCGTCTCGGCGGCGACGAACTTGCGATCCTCCTGCCGGGCTGCGGGCTGCCGACAGCCCTTGCACGGGCGGAGAGCATCCGCGCTTCTGTAGCCGCGAGCCTCGCAAGCGAAGTCCTCGGCCCGAGCGCCCAGGAGAGGTTTACCGTAAGCATCGGCGTCGCCAGCAACCTCTCCAAGGGCAACCTGCTGCGAGCCGCTGACGGGGCCCTCTACGCCGCCAAACAGGCAGGACGCGACACGGTCGCCGCAGACGACGGGGGAAGCGGCTGGTTGTTCGGTACGACAACCAGGCCGCAAAGTGAGGCAAGGGCGGTAGAGGCGGCGGCGCGCCTTTAAAGGGCTAATCCAAGAAAATCTCGCGTAACCTGCCGCTTTCGACCTCGTAGACAAATCCGCGGATGTTTTTGTGCGGGATAAAGGGACTGGCCTTGATCCGTGCCGCCGTCTGCTTCACGTCCTCATCGGCCTTGGGGAAGGCTTCCATGGCGAAGCTCGGCCTGAGCCCCGTGTCGGCAAGGATCTGGTCCTTGACGGCGTCGTCGCGGAAGGTCTCCATGCCGCAATCGGTGTGGTGGACCAAGATGATCTCCCGCGTGCCGAGGAGCCGCTGCGATATGACCAGGCTCCGCACAACGTCGTCGCTTGCGACCCCGCCGGCGTTGCGGATCACGTGGGCATCGCCTTCTTCGAGGCCGAGGACCTTGGCCGGGTCCAGGCGGGCGTCCATACAGGCCAGGACCGCCACTTTCTTGGCCGGCGGCACCGGAAGTGCCCCCTTGTCGAAACCGGCCACGTAGTTGGCATTATTGGCGATCAACTCATCAGTCGAGCTCATTGCGCACCTCCGTCGTACTGGACCTGACTGTCCCCATCAACTTAGTTAACGCCCGCTGGGTAACGGCCCGGGCCAGCACGCTAGCGTTGCTAGCGCACGAATTGTAGGAGGAGCTTGGGTGAGCGGTGCAGGCGCGGCCTCGGGAGCTCGCACGGCCCCAGGCCGGCCACGGGGACGCGACGACGCCGGCATGATCCCCCTGCACCTTTACGGCCTGCGGCGCCGGACCGTCAACCTCGTCACCCTCGCCTGCGGCTTATTTACCATCTTTACGCTGGTACCGGTTTGGTGGATATTTGTATCGGCAACCAAGACCGCCCCCAATTTGAACTCCACCTTTGGTTTTTGGTTCGCGAGGCCCTTCCACCTGTTCTCCAACCTGAAAGAGCTTTTTTCTTACGACGAAGGCGGGTCTTTCCTGTTGTGGGTGCGGAACACGGCCATTTATGCCGCCGCCGGGGGCGTGGGGGCGACAATCCTGTCTGCGATGGCAGGTTACGGGTTTGCGCGCTTCAATTTCAGAGGCAAAAACGCACTTTTTATCTTTGTGGTAGCTGCCTTGCTGATACCCATCACGGCTTTCGCCGTGCCGCTGTACCTGCTCTACGCAAAGGTGCACCTCGACAGCACTATGCCGGGGATATTCATCCCATTTATGATCAGCCCGACGAGCGTCTACCTGATGAGGGTTTACGTTGGCGGCTCTGTGCCAAGGGAACTAATGGACGCGGCCCGGGTGGACGGCGCACGTGAGATGACCATCTTTTTGCGGGTGGCCGTACCGCTCATGGTCCCCGCCCTGGTCACCGTCTTCATGCTCAATGTTGTCGGGGCGTGGAACAACTACTTTCTCCCGTTTATAATCAACAACAACGCCAACCTGAACACGCTGACCCAGGGCCTGCCCATCTGGCTCGACCACGCAAATATCTCCGGGGGCAACGAGGACTACCTCGCCCTGGCGGTTACGGGCGGCCTCTTGAGCATCTCCCCCTTGCTCATAATGTTCACCGTCCTCCAGCGCTATTGGCGAGGCGGGCTGTTGCTTGGCGGCCTGACTGGTTAGGAGTAGCTGGAGTGCGTACGTTCAAGCTTGCGATCATCGGCTGTGGCGGCGTATCCGCCTTGCACGCCGAGGCCTACGCCCGCCACCCTGAAAGGGCCCGGGTAGTTGCAGCTGTCGACCCGCAAACCGAGCGCGCCGAGCAGCTCGCGAGCCAGTTCCCGGGCTGTCGCGCCTACGCCTCGGTGAGCGGAGCGGTCACCGGGCCGCCTTGGGACATCGGGGTCGTCTGCTCACCTACCCCGGTGCGGTCTGGCGTCGTGGCCGAACTTGCCAGGTCTGGCAAACATGTGTTCGTCGAAAAGCCCTTCGCCGACAACCTCCTCGAGGCCACCCACATGGTCGAGGAGTGTGAGTCGGCAGGGGTGCAACTGGCGGTCCACCAAAACTTTCGTTACCACTACCCCTTCGACCTGGCCAGGTCGCTGATCGGGTCGGGAAGGATCGGCCGGGTGACGACGGTGGCTCATCGCGACCTCATGCTGCGCCGGGACGAGGGCTGGCGGACCTCGGCGAAACGGCATTCATTGGCAGTTATGGGCGTCCATTGGCTGGACGGGTTCCGCTGGATGCTCGAGGACGAGCCCGTCAGCGTATGGTGCCTGCTGCACTCGTCGCCGCTCATCGAGACTGCAGGCGACTCGGACGCGTTGGTGCAGGCGACCTTCGCTGGTGGCGCAACCGTGTCTTATGTCCAAAGCTTTTCCTGCCCCATCCCCGAGGTCGGCACGACCGTGATAGGCGAGTCAGGGAGCCTTAGCCTCGATTACCAGTCACTTCGAGAGGCGTTGGTGGCACAGGGGCCAGGCCCCGTAGTTAGCACGCAGCCCAACCCATGCGGCTCCGACAAGCCGGAGGCGACGTTCCTCGCCATCGAGGAGCTCTTGAAGGCGATCGAAAGTGATGGCGCTCCGTCGAACAGCGGGCGGGACAACCTCGCCACGGTCAGGTTCCTGGAAGCCGCCTACCTCAGTGCCGACCAGGGCGGCCCGGTCGCCGTTACACCGGGGCGCGCGCCATGAGGCTCGCGTTCTCGGCGCCCACGCCGTCGTCGTCGGAGCAGGAGGTGCTCTTCGCCAGCTACCGCGACAGCGGCTACGAGGGCCTGCAGCTCAAGGACGCCCAGTACGTCCCCCACCTCGACGAGCCTGCCAATGCGGCGGGCGCCGCCAGGACCGACCCCGGCAGGTTTTCCGGGCTCATCTTCGGCGGCAGCCTGGACGAAGGCGGCCGGGAAGCGTTGAGAAGAGTAATCGACTTTGCCGCCCTCGTTGGCTCCGAGCGCATAATTTTCTGGCACGGCTTATCCCGGGCGCAAAGTAGCCGGGAAGGAATCGCCAGGTCTGCTTCGGTCTTGTCCACGCTCGGCTCGATGGCCAACGACAAAGGTACCCGGCTCTCCCTCCATCACCACTACGACCACCCCGTTATGTACCCCGAAGACATCGAGTTCTTTTTCGAGCAGGTAGAGCCCGGCACCGTTTGGCTCACCATCGACACGGCGCACATGTGGATGGCGGGCCAGGACGACGTCGGCGCCGCCATAAAACGCTTTCACGCCGTGCTCGACAACATCCACTTGAAGGACTGCCACGACAATGCCCCCGGTGAGCGGCTCCCCGAAGGAGGGCGCCGGGACACCTCGTTCAGATCCCTGGGCCAGGGCGAGGTCGATTTCGGCCCGGTATTCGAAGCGTTAGGGGCCGTAGGCTACGAAGGCTGGTTGTGCGTCGACGAGGAGAGCGGGGCGGACGTGACGGTGTCGTTGAAGGGGTCGCGCGACTTTATTGGCCGCCACGTGCCACTGCCGCCGCTCGGCCCGCCACGCGAGGAGACCGGGCGATGACGGCACCTGGGCCATTGCTCGCCCATTGGGACCCGCGGACCGCTACGGCGACGAGTTGGGGGAGCGTCAGCTGGTTGGTCAACGGTGCGACCGTGACCGGCGCAGAGCAGACCTTGGGCGTAGTAACGATCGAGCCTGGGCAATCGAACCCCCTTCACTTCCATCCCAACTGTGAAGAGATCCTCTACGTGGTCTCCGGCCAGTGCGAGCATAGGGTCGGCGACCAAAAAGTGGACCTCGGGCCAGGTATGTGCATTTGCATCCCGCGTGGGGCCCCTCACTGTGCTCGGACGACTAGCAGCGAGCGCCTCGTGGTGGTCGTGTCGTTCTCCTCGCCAGACCGGCAAGTCGTCAACCTCGAAGGTGGCGACCTTGCGTGACCCAGCGTGAGGTCGCGAAGCCCCGCTTTGGCTACCTTCTCGGTGCTGTCCTCGTACTGTCGTTTATCGCTGGCTTTGCGGTCTTCGTGCTGTCGGGCGCCAAAGCCAACAAGGGGACGACAAGCGCGATCAGTGCCGAGAACGCCGTCATTATGAAAGCGGAGAAGGAAAGCTGCTCCCGGTACGGGACGTACGCGACGATCGCGACCCTGCGGCGGGAGGGGCTTGTCAAGTTCGACCCCCTCTACAACTCGGTTGTCTACTTGCCGGGCGAGAACTGCGGGACGATCGTCATCGGCTCCCCGGCCTACCAATCGCCAGCCGGTTGACCCCGCCTTCGCCCGCGGGCCCGACGGTGCCTGCTGCGGGTCTCCGCGCGCGCCGGCGCGTGCGCCCGTAAGGGGCCGTGGTCGGAAGTGCTGTGGGGAGCGGACGGCGTCGAGCACAGATTTACCTCCGAAACTGCGGCTTTCACCTCTTATTTACAGTCTAACTCGCTGAAATGCCTCTGATCTGCGGATTGACTACTGCGCCTGCGCTATATAGGCTCATCAGGTCCTGGCGCACTTCATCAGGTCCTTCACCAGGTAAAACTCGACGGGCCTGTTCACCGAAAGGGAGACGTTTCCTTGCCCAAGGTGTTTTCAGCCGCCCGGCTGTCGGTAGCGGCCGGGATGGTCCTGGCCCTTCTCCCCGGGACCGCGGGACAAGGCACTGCCTCGGCGGCACAAGCGACCGGCACGACCTTCCTTGCAGCGTCCAACACGGAGCCGGCCTTCGACTTCATGACACAGGACTTCGTCCAATCGGCCAATGGCGGGAAAAGCATTACGTTCAGCTACGGAGGGTCGGGCCATCTCGCGGGCGAAGCCGACGGCGGAGTCGATTATGCCTCCAACGGCACAGGTAATTCCCCCGCCGGCTACGCGCTCTTCGCCTCCGCCGACGAGGCCAACGTCGACAACACGGTCCCGCAAGGCGCTGCCGCCGCCGTCAACTTCGGTGCGGTCCCCAAGTACACCTCCGGCCAGTGCATCGACAAGCATTCAGCGGGGTACTCCGCCGCGCAAGGTGGCAACAACGACGGCACATCTTGCCCCGGGATCGGGTCGACCCGGGCGCAGTACACCACCGGTCGCCTGGTTATTTTTTCGTGCAGGGCCGGTGGCAGGACTCTTGCGCCCGCCCAGGGCGCTCCCAAGTGCGCCGCGCCGGTCAGCGGCTATTTCACAGCAAGCGGTGCCACCGAGGCGCCCTACGACATGGCCCAGGTGTGGGCTGACCTGCTGGCCCACACCAAGACGTCCTACGGCGGGACAGCAGCTCACAACGTCGGCGGTTACCTCGCAATTGCCGACCCCAAAAACGGCTGGAGTTTCGCCACCACTGGCTGCGGGCCGTCAAAGGTGGCCCCAAACGCACCTTACGGGCTCGCCGGGATGGAGGCTCTTTACGTGGCAGCGGTCGGGTACTACGACGTCAAGCCCGACAGTGCGCTCGGCGCAACCTCATCCGACCAGGCCTGCGCTGAGATCGACCGGATGACCGGCGAGGGTGCGAGCCTGGACAACTACAACACCACCAGGCCTTCCTCGGGTGGCCAAAATGGCAACGGCAACTACTCGGACCCCTCATTGCCGATAATTTTCGGCGACAACGTGACCTACACGCAGGACAGCGTCGTGGCCGGTACATCGCAGATCGCGCTCCTGCCAAAGTCGTTCGTCGTGTCCCCGGCGGGCGACGACAGCGACTTTTGGGCTGAGATCCCTGACTGCGGTGTCGTGGACCGGGCTGCCGCGACTGTTTCAAACGGCTGGACCACCGACATCACCGGCTTCGAAACTTGCACCGACCGGGATTACGTTGCGGGCATGCACGACGACGACGCTGCCAGCATCAGCTCGCGCAACTTCGGCGTAGGTAGCGCCGACAGCCCGCTGACGCTGCTGGGAGAGCACGGCTACTACCAGCCGATCAGGCAGTGGGTGGTCGTCGAGAACGACGACCAGGGCCAGGACGCGGCTGCAGATCTCGGCAGTGCCGATGGTAAATCCGCCGTGGCGTTCATCAAGTACCTCCTCTCCGCGAGAGGCCAGGCGGTATTGTCTGCGTTTGGGTATGACCCGATCAGCTAGCTGAAGCAAGCTCTGCCCCGTGGACCGGGAGCACAACATCACGCACAAGCTTGGCAACAAGCACAAGGTCGCCCTCGTCGTGGTGGTCGTGCTCGTGGGCTTCGGGCTCGGGTTCGGGTCGGCCCATCTTGTTTCCGGCTACATCGCCTACTGGGATGTCGTATCGGGCCCGTTCTTCCTGTCGGTCCGGGTCGCCTCGGCGGCAACGGCCATCGCGGGCCTCACAGGGATCGCCTCGGGTTACGCCCTCGCCAAGGGCCGCTTCCCCGGCCGTGACCTGTTGGAGACGATAGGGAGCCTCCCCGTAATACTCCCTCCGACCGTCGTCGGCTTTTACCTTCTCGAGGTGCTATCGCCCGGTACCAGTACGGGCGGGTTCCTTACGCGCGCCACGGGCCACGTATTGGTCTACAACGCCACCGGGTGCACCATTGCTGCGACGGTTGCCGCCTACCCGTTCTGCTTACGGGCGGCCCGAGCCGCCATCGAGGGGGTCGACCCGGCCCTCGAGCGGGCGGCACGCACGATGGGCCTCCCCGATTGGCGCGTGGCATTGCAGGTCACGCTCCCGCTCGCCCGACGCGGGATCGGTGCCGGGCTCGCCATCGCCTGCGCCCGCGCCCTCGGCGAGTACGGGGCCACTCTCATGGTCGGTGGGGACATCAACGGCAAGACGCGGACGATGTCGCTCGCGATCCTCGATGCGTTCACCACGCCCGAGCGGGACACGATGCTGTTGGTCCTGGTCTTGATCGCCGTGAGCGCCATGGCAAGTGTCGGCCTGCTCACACGGAGCCGGGCATGACGGCGCGGTCGAGCCGCGGCCGGGCGTGCGGCCCGGAGCCGGCATGACAGCGGCCCTCGAACTTGCCGTCTCGCGGCGTATCGGTGAGTTCGACCTGGACGTAGCCTTCAAGGTCGAGTCGGGGATTTCAGTCCTGTTCGGGCCGTCCGGAGCGGGCAAATCCTTGACCCTGTCGCTCATAGCGGGCCTCACGCGCCCCGACACGGGGACGATCGCCATCAATGGCAACGTCGTAACTGATTGCGCCCGCCGCACATACGTGAGCACCCAAAAGCGCCGCATCGGCATGGTCTTCCAGGACGGCCTCCTCCTGCCTCACCGTTCGGTCCTCGACAACGTCGCCCTCGCCGTCCGTCAGGCGAAGGGCCGGCGGGCACGCCGTGCCATCGCGCAGTCCTGGCTCGAACAGGTCGGGGCCGAGGCCTTCGCCCACCGGCGGCCGGGCTCCTTGTCGGGTGGCCAGCGCCAAAGAGCCGCACTTGCTCGCGGGCTGGCCGGCGACCCCGCGCTGGTGCTGCTCGACGAGCCGCTGTCGGCGCTCGACCTCGAGGTACGCCAGGAGCTGAGGAAACTGATCCGTGGGGTGATCACCTCCTCGAATGTCCCAGCGGTACTTGTCACGCACGACAGGGACGAGGCGATAGAGCTCGGCGACGTCATCATCGGCTACAGGGCCGGCAGGGTGACCGGGAGCGAGCTCGTCGAGCGACCCGCACCTACCGAGCCCGGGCCGACGTCGCCTGGCGACACGGGGCCGGCGTGACAGCGCTCATCCCGCACTCCTGGCTCAACTGGCTGGGCATCCCGCCCTGGGTTTGGAGCCCTCTTTCGGTCTCCCTCCATGCAGCGCTCGAAGCGACGATCGTCGTCGGGGCCCTCGGAACGGCCCTCGGTTACCTACTCGCCAAAGGCCGCTTCCCGGGACGGAGCGCGCTCGAGACGTTGTTCAGCATGCCGATGGCTCTCCCGCCGACTGTTGTCGGCTGGTACCTCCTCACCCAGTTGGGAGGCCCCGGGCCGATCCGCGATGCCGAGGTGCGGCTCTTCGGTCACCCGCTCACTTTCACCTTCGACGGGATCGTCGTCGCACAAATCGTCGAATCTCTCCCGTACTGCCTACGCTTTTCACGGGCGGCCATCTCCGGCGTGGATTCCCGCTTCGAGCAGGCTGCCAGGTCCATGGGCCTGCCGCAAGGCAAGATCGCGCTGCTCGTAACCCTCCCGCTCGCGCGCCGCGGCATCGTCGCCGGCGTGGCGATGGCGTTCGGGCGGGCGATGGGGGACTTCGGGGCCACGATGGTCGTTGCCGGCGGCGTCCCGATGGCGACGACGATGCCGATCGCGCTCTACAACGCCGTCTTCTACGGGACCCACGAGCAGGCGACGGTCCTGGCGCTCGTCCAGCTCGCCGTGTCGTTGGCCATCCTCCTCGGCGTCGGGCGTCTCGGCAAAGTCAGGCCCTGGTAAAGGAGCAGTGCCGCCGCGGGCTCTAGAGCGCGGGGCTCGCTCACGCTGCGGTCAAAGGAGGGGGACATGGAGCCCAAGCGTCTGGGCAGCCAGCCACCGCCCCTCCTCACGCTGCTCCCGCACCCACGACGCCACCTCGTCGGGAGGCATCGGGGCGGCGACGAGCCAGCCCTGGAGGATATCGGCTCCCAGGTCTTCGAGGGTCTTCAGCTGTTGGACCGTTTCGACGCCCTCGCTCACGGTCCTCAGCCCAAGCTCGCGGGCCAGGGTCATCATCATGCGCACCAAGGAGGAGCCTTTGGCGTTGTGGACCTCGGATATGAACGTGCGGTCGATCTTGATCGTGTCGATGGGCAGCCGGCGGATGTGCGCCAGCGACGTGTACCCGGTGCCAAAATCGTCCACCGCGATCTGGCACCCAAGAGCGCGCACCGCCCCGAGCTCTTGCGCCACCACCTCGAGGTCGTCCAACAGGACAGTCTCGGTCACCTCTATCACCAATGCCTCCGGGTCGGCTCCAGTGCGCGAGATCACCTTCTCGATGAAGGGGCCGAGACCGTGGTTCATCAAATGCCGGCCCGAGACATTTATGGCCACCGGCAGCGTTTGCAGCTCCGGGCTGGCGGCCCAAGCTGCCACCTGGCGAGCGACGGCGGCGATAACCCATCGGTCGATTTCGACAACGAGGTCGCTCGCTTCGGCAACGGGGATGAAGCGGTCGGGCAGGAGCAGGCCTTCCCCGAACCGGTCCCAGCGCAGCAGAGCTTCGAGGCCCTTCACATCCCCGTCGACGCCCACGAGCGGTTGGTAATGCAGGACCAGCCCGCCGCCACCGCGAGCGAGCTCCGCTCTCAGGTCGCGCTCGACTTCCTCGCGGTGCGCCAGGCTCTGTTGCAAAGCTTCGTCGTAGACACCTACCGCTCCCCCACCTTTTTGCTTCGCCTGGTAGAGAGCAAGGTCGGCGTGGCCAAGGAGGTCGAGCGCCGTAGCGTCTCCTCCATGGGCGAGCGCGATGCCCGCGGACGCTCCCACATTGATGCGCACGCCCTCCCATTCGACTGAGTTGGACAGAGCGCTTACAAGGCGCCCGGCTATAGGTTCGGCTTCGTCGACGCGCTCCAAACGCTCAGCTATCACCACGAACTCGTCGCCACCAATGCGCGCGACAACGTCGCCTGCCCGCGACGCTTTGGACAGCCGGTCGGCCACGTGGCGCAGGATGTAGTCGCCGGTCTGGTGGCTGTGCAGGTCGTTCGCCTGTTTGAAGTTGTCGAGGTCCAGGTAGATGACCGCCGTGATGTCCGATCGCCGGCGGGCACGCAGGAGCGCATGCTCGAGGGAAGAAATTGCTGCCGCTCGGTTGACCAGGTCGGTGAGGCCGTCGTGGGTCGCCTCGTAGGCGAGCCTTTCCTGGAGCTGGTGGCGGTCCTGGATCGAGTCGGCGAGCACCCGGACGGAGTCCTGGAGAGATTCACCCAGGCGCCCGGGCAGAGGGGCACTGAGGACCGGGTTGTCGAAGTCGCAGCTGGCCAGCGCTTGGCTCTTTGCCTCCAACAGGTGCAGGTTGTCCATCAACGCATTGAACGCGTGTGCGACCACCGCCGTTTCACGAGGCCCCGACTTGGGCAACGGTCTCGTCACCGGCGATCCGGCTACGACGGCCCGAGCCGCCTCAGCGAGCCTCCTGAGAGGCCGTGAGATCGACTGCGCCACTGCGAAGGCCAGGGCAAGTGCTCCCGTCAGCCCGATGACCATGAGAGCCAACCAGAAGGTGTAGTCGTCCTGGTTGGTGGCGGCGAGCGCCCCCGCCGCGTGCCGCAGGGTGGCACTCGCCTGCCCGACGACCGCGGAAATGAGCCGCCAGTGGAGGGGGATCGCGCGAAAGGCAGCCGACATTGCCGGGAGGGCGATATTGCCCGCCGCCAGTTGGAGCTTCCCGTTGACGAACGGCAAGTCGAGCCCGTTCTGGGCGTCCGTCAGTAACAGGTCGTACTGGGTGGTCGAGGGGCTGTCAACGAACTTGGCCCAGGCCCGGGCCACGGCCGGCACGCCCGACCGGGCCAGCTGCTGGCCGGCTTCGGCCAGCAGCGCGGCGTCTTGCGCGAGGCGCATCTGCGCCGCCCTCCTGCTGGCAGGGGTGCCGAAGAAGGCGGCGGTGTCATCGCGCGCCTGTGCAGCCGCGGCCAGGACCATCTGGTAACACCAGCCAAGTGCTGTCAACGACCGGTCGACGTCCCCGCTCCCCGAGGTGAGCAGCATCCTCTGTTGGACCGAAGCCAGCGCAGCCGCCCCGGACGCCTGCAGCAACAGCTCAGCCTGCTGGTAGGGGCCGACGATCGACAGGTTCGAAGTTGCGTAACCACTGTCCAAGGGCTGCCGGGCGGCGCGCAGGCTCGTGGCCAAGAGCCGCTGGAGGCTCGGCGACAGGCGGGCCAGGACACGAGCTGTCGCCCGTTCTGCGGCGTGCCAACCCGCCGCCACGTTCTGGCCAAGCACCTGGTCCACGATGGCAATCGGGACATCCGTCTGCTCGACATAATTGAGCGCCTGGGCCTCGCCTTGTTCGACTGCGACAGCGTCCAGGGCGGCCAGCATCGCGGTCACGGAGGGGACCTGGCGGTCTCCTGCCGCCGCACGCTGGGCATCCCCGCGGGCATGCATGGCCTGGGGCGCGGACATCGCGCCGAGGACGAAGACCGGAGGAGCACGAGCACTACCAAGCGGCCGGTCACGCCCATGCGCGTCGAGAAGGAGGCGCCCTCGGGGACGACCTTTTTCTTGTGGCGAGTGCTATGAAAACTCTTCCACCACATGTTCAATTGCTCTGTGAGGGGTTCATTGGCCTGCAACATTGCTTTCGTCTGCGGGCACCTCTGCTGAAGAGCGCGCACAGACATTGGGCCCAATGGCCCCTCCCTCTAGGGTCTTTAGGCCTTAGTGCCGCAGTGCCGCTGCTCCGCCTCGCCTCGTAAAGGCGCCAGCCCCCCGGTACACCTGGCCTGGGGGTACCTGAGACGGGGTAGCGACAAGAATGTCCGGGGTACTTGAACTGGTACCGGACAAGCCATGAAAGCTACCGAACTAGTACCCGAAGAAGTGGAACGGGCCAAGAGCCGCCCGGCGTTCCAGCGGTTGGCTCGAGCGGGCATAGCCACGCGAGCAATCATCTATTCGTTGCTCGCGTTCATGACCGCGGACATTGCGTTCACGCACCAGTCACCCTCGGCGCCGAGCGGGGCAGGCGCGCTCGACGTCATCGCGAAGGTCCCGGCAGGGCGCGCACTCCTGGGGTTCCTCGCCGTTGGATTTTTGGCGTACGCAGCCTGGCGAGCAGTGCAAGTACTGAGCCCGGGCGACCGACCCAAGGCGGCCGGTGCAAACGGCCCGAGAGCAGGCGGCGCGGGCACGCAAGCCGACATCGAGATCCAGGAGCCTCGCCGGCCGCCAACAACGGCGACGCACACCGCCCAGGAGGCAGCGGGGGCTTTCGAGCGGGTCGGCTGGGGGAGCATATCCGTGCTCTACGCCGCTCTTTGCTATCAGGCGGTCTCGCTCGCACTCGGCTCTGCCTCAGACGCCGGCGGAGGGGCATCTTCACACCCCCAGCCACTCGTGGCCACGGTCCTGCGCTGGCCCCTGGGAGCGGGCTGGGTCGGCTTGGGGGGCACGGGTATCGCTGCCGGGGGCATCGGGCTGGCGGTGTGGGGATGTGCGCGCGACTACTCGAAGACCTTCGACAGGCAGCGCCTGGAGGGGACGCGCTACCAAAGCCTCAGGGTGACTGGCATCGTCGGGGAGATCACCCGCGGTGTCCTTATAACCCTTGTCGCTGTTTACCTTTTGGTCGCCGCGGCAACCGACGACCCTTCTCACGCAAAGAGCCTCGGCGGTGCCCTGTACTCCCTCGACCGGCTGCCGCTCGGGCCGCCGGTGCTCGTGCTGACAGCCGCAGGGTTAGCCTGCTTTGCCGCCTTTTCGGTCTTTGAAGCGTTGTACAGGCAGATCTAGTTACCGAGCCGGCATAAGGACGAGCTGAGGGCCCGCCGAATGCTCACGCCACGAGGCGGCTAACCTCTCAGGTCGCGTCCAAGTGCCTCCAACTGGGTGCTCAACTCGACCACCGATACTTGGGTCATGCATAGGTCTCATACGGAAGTGAGCTGCCGGGTGCGAGCGCTTGCTCCTCGTCGCCAGGTCGATCTGATCGCCCGGGCATTCAAGGCTCGCTGGCGGCGTCTCGTCAAGTATGCATCGGTCTCGGCCATTTCAACGGCGACGAGCCTCGCCGTACTCGGAGTACTGGTTGGGGTAATGCGCCTACCCAGCGTCGCCTCAAATGTTGTTGCCATCGCCATCGGGACAGTGCCGTCGTTCGAGCTGAACCGCCGGTGGGTTTGGTCAGCAGGCGGGAGCAGGCTCAGCCTTGGGCAAGTAGTGCCGTTTTGCCTGCTTTCTTTCGCCGGGCTCTTGGTCTCGAGCGTCGCCGTGGGCCTGGCATCCGGCGTCACGCAAGGCTCCGGGCGCTTCGTCCACATGGTCGCCGTGGAGCTCGCCAACGTGGGTTCGTACGGCGCCCTGTGGCTGCTCCAGTTCCTCCTTTGCGACCGGGTGCTCTTCAAGGACCGCGGCCCGGGGCGCGACGCAAGCCCGCAAAGGGCCGCCCTCCAACGGGCCCGATGAGCGAAGCGCCCGAGGCGTTCCTTTGCAGGGCCCCGATCAGGTGCCCGCCCTTTTGGGGCCGTGCCGGTCTGCCCGCGCCGCACACAATGATGGGCTCCTCTAAGCGCCGAAAAGAGCGGTAACTTGCGAACGCGACATTTCCTTGCCATCGCTGCCCACCGCGACCACAGCGAAGTAGGGCCCTGAGGAGTTCACGGCGATCGAGGTCTCGAAGCCGGTGACTGGTTGTGACCCAATGGCCGTCAAGGACGTGGGGTCGGCTCCGGCGAGTACTGTCCATCGCCGCACTCCTGTTGCCCCGTTCCAGCTGGCGTAGACCACGGACCCGGCGGCAGGGTTGACCCTCACCGCCACCGCGGGCAGTCCGGTCGGAGCCCCTGTCCAATCCAGGCAGTAGGCCCGGTAGGAGTGGTAACCGATAGGGAATTGCCCGTCCAGGAGCAGGGCCCCGTCAGCGGCAAACTCCGAGAAGTAAGGCTGGTTCCCCCAGCCGACGAACACACGCCCGTCGGGCAACAGCTGGACGTTACCCTGGCTACCCGACGGAAAGCCGGCGGGGTGCCGGTAAGCATGCGCGAGCGCGACCTCCTTGGCGCCTTCGTCCACCTTGAGGACAAGCGCCCGCGTCGGATCTGCCCTGACGGGGGCGTAACCGTTGTCCATCACGCTGATGGAAGTGGGACCGTGAGGACGAGCGTCATGTTGGTAATAGAACTCGGCCTCAGGCAAGATGCGGAAATCAGATCTCTTCCCCCCCATCCGCCATATGACCCGTCCGCTGGACCGGTCCAATTTGTACAAAGCGCAAGTGTTCTTCGCGGATATGAGGAAGTTACCGTCTTCCATTTCAGCGATAGAATTGACGTGGAAATAATCGTAGACACCGGATTTCGGTGCGTTCACATAGCTCTCGACGAGAGGTATGTGGTCCAGACTGGCCCAGTCGAAAAGAACCTTGCCGGTAGCCACGTCGATCTCTTGGACGTGGCTATCCGCGACCGTGCCCTTCGGCGAGCCACCAGCCGAAGCCGTGTCAGCGCTCACGGTGCCATAGGCGGTGATGAGTGCCGTACCGGCTTCAGTTATCTGGAGTTCGTGAAGGTCGGCAAGGAGCCCATCGCCAGCCCGCAGGGTCTTTTGATCATCATAGGAACTGCTGGCGATCTTGCCAACGCCTTGCCCGTAGTCGGTCACAAGCTCTCCCTGCCACCAGGTAAGCACGGGCCTGCCCTCGTAGATCTGGGAGTTGAAGTCGAACGGTGCCGCGGTAATAGGCATGAACCAAATCAGGCGGCCGGCGCGGTCGAGGATCATCAGCCCGGCCTGGCCGGGCGCGCCAGCGATGTAATTGCGGGGAGACAAAAAGATATAGGCCGCAGCGCCGTCACTCGATGCAAAGGTTGTCAGTTGTACTTTCGGTGGCAGCAGGTCGGGCCGTGTTACAAAGCTTTCGATAGACGACGCCGCTTGGGTACTTGTAGGCGAAAATGGCGCTCCGGGCCCGCTTGGTGCCGTTGTGGTGGTGCTCGGTGCCCCCCCTCCTTTGTGAGGCCATTCGTAGCCTGCCAGGCCACCCACAGCCAGTGCCGCCAGGCCACTCCCAGCGCCCATGATCATTTTGCGGCGCGGCAGGAGGCGCGGCGCCGAAGACGCTTGCTTCGTGCTACCGATTGGAGTTGCCTCCTGGGCGGAGGCCTGGGCATCTGCGTTTTGGTCGTCCACTCACACACCTTAGGGGCCCGCTAGCTGGTAGGGCCCTGCACCCCCAACGGGATCCGGACCCGTGCCGCCGCCTTGAGAGGGTGCCTCTGCGGGACCCCTCGTGACCGCTCGTTATGTCACGTTCTTGACTGGCGGGCCCGTAGATACAACACCCGGCGGGCGGGTGGACCTAACTCCACTGACAGGCACGAACCTCGCGGCCAGACTGTAGGTGTGGGGCCGACGCACGAGCGATCTGCGCATGAGCTAAGTGCACGGTTCGCGAGATTGGCCTGGCTCTGGACGAGCTGTACTGCAGCGGTCGCCTTCGCCTTGTCGCTTGTTTGGGCCGTGACCGGCGCTGGTTACTTCTGGCCGGCCTGGGTCTGGTTGGGAGCCCTGACACCGCTCGGGTCCTGGCGTGTCCTTCAGTGGGGCCTCCGAGGGCGGGGACAGCGCGCGCTGAAGGTGCAGACCGCCATATCGGTCCTGCTCGGGACGGAGTGCCTGATGGTATGGCTGTTCAGCGGTCTGGGGTATTTCTGGCCTTTCTGGCCGTGGCTCGGGCTCGCTGTCGCGCTCATGCTGCACGCCCTGGTGAGGTCCTCGGGGCCAAGTGTTCGTGAAAAAGCGCTCGCCGAACGAGTCGGCACGTTGTCGCGTTCGCGCCGGGGCGTCCTCGAGGTCCATGCCGCCGAGTTGCAAAGGCTTGAGCGGGACCTGCACGATGGCGCCCAAGCTCGCCTGGTCGCGCTCGGGATGAACCTCGGTATGGCCGAGGACCTGCTCGACGCCGACCCCATTGCGGCGAGGAAACTGCTGGCGGATGCTCGCGGTACGGCCGTTGCGGCTCTGTCTGACCTTCGCGACCTCGTCCGAGGTATCCAACCACCGGTGCTGGCCGACCGCGGGCTCGAGGGGGCCATTCGCGCCTTGGTCCTCACCCTCCCGGTCGCCATCGACCTCGCGCTGGACCTGCCACCGGCCCGGTTGCCCGCACCGGTCGAGTCAGCCGCCTACTTCGCCATCTCCGAGGCGGTCACGAACATGGTCAAGCACAGCAACGCCACCTCAGGGTGGGTGACCGGGGGCTACACTGCCGGGACGTTGTCGATTGTGGTCGGGGACAACGGCCAGGGCGGTGCGGACCCGGCTCTCGGGACCGGCCTGAGCGGGATCGAACGCCGCCTTGCCGCCTTCGACGGGACGCTAAGCGTCTGCAGCCCGCAGGGTGGGCCGACGGTCGTGAGAGTGGAGGTGCCTTGCGAGCCGTCATCGCCGAAGACTTAGCGCTCCTGAGGGACGGCCTAGCCCGCCTGCTCACCGCGCACAACTTCGAGGTCGTGGAGGCGGTCGCCGACGGCCCTTCGGCGCTGCGGGCACTGACCGAGCACCGGCCCGATGTGGCCGTCCTCGACGTGCGGTTACCACCGACTTTCACCAACGAAGGGCTCTTGGTCGCCATTGAGGCGCGCACGCGGGTGCCCGGGCTACCTGTCCTGGTCCTGTCGCAGTACGTCGAGCCCCTCTACGCCCGTGAACTGCTCTCCGACCGTAGGGGCGGCATCGGTTACCTGCTGAAGGACCGGGTTATGGAGGTCGGCCAGTTTGTCGACGCGGTCCACCGCGTGGCGGCAGGCGGAGTCGTCATGGACCAAGACGTTGTGTCGCAGCTGTTCGCGCACCGGGCCAGGGACGAGGTGCTGGGCCGGCTGACAACTAGGGAGCGCGATGTGCTGGCGCTAGTAGCGGAGGGACGCTCCAATGCCGCCGTTGCCACCGCGCTCGTCGTATCGGAAAAGGCGGTCAGCAAGCACATCGCAAACATATTCATGAAGCTCGACTTGCCCCCCTCCGACGACGACAACCGCCGCGTGCTGGCCGTGCTGGCGTACCTGGGCTCCTGACCCGGCTGGGGTAGACCTAACCCCCCTCCGAATACGGGTCCTGCCGCTATCGTAAATGCGGCGGGGAACATTTATCGTCGAATTGTGAGCCATTTTTGGGAACGCCCCAGGCTCATGCTGGCTTGGAAAGTGCTTACCTGCACCTCTAAGCAGGCGGGCCCGCCGGCCTCCTAAAGGTCAAGGCTGCGCCGCGCACTGACTTATCGGTTGCGCTGAACAGACGCAACTAACCGACGATTTATCAAGGAGCGAAAATGTACACGATCGAACGCGCCTTCCCGGCCGCGCCCACGAAAATTACGCTCGGCCAGCGGAGGAATATCGCTGCAGCTATCGGCGGGTGGAGCACGCGCCACCGGAAATTAGCGATCTTTGGTTGGTTGACTTTCGTCGTCGTAGCGGTGTTCCTCGGCTCCGCCTCGGGGCAATCGGGCCTGGCCAACTACCAGCAACTGGCCGGGGGCTCGGCCCAGGCTGAAAAAATACTGGACCAAGCCGGCATCCAGGGCCCATCCGGCGAAGTGGTCCTGGTGCAGAGCCGGGGGCCCTCCGGCCCTTCCTCGTCGCCAGCCTTCAGGCGGGCCGTCGACGCCACCGTGGCCGCGGTCAGCTCTACGGGGCTCGCCTACGACATCGAAAGCCCTTATCGAGACCACATGTTCTCGGCCGGCGGGCGAGCCGCGCTGGTGACTTTCGACGTGAAACCGGGCGACGACGGCAAGATCGGAGCCGTGCTGGCCGCCGTGGGCCGGGCGCAAGCGGCCAACCCGGGGTTCTCGTTGCAAGAGACCGGGGACGCCAGCGGTAACCAGGCGCTCAATAACCTACTTGGGAGCAATTTCGCCCGGGAGGAGTGGACGGCGGTACCGCTGGCCCTCGGGATACTCCTGGTGGCGTTCGGGGCGCTGGTTGCGGCCCTTTTGCCTGTCATGCTCGCCCTCAGCGCCTTCCTCGCTTCCCTCGGGCTGGCCGACCTGCTGAGCCATGCCGTCGGCCTGGGCACCTACGCCAATTCGGTGATGCTCCTCATGGGCCTGGCTGTCGGGGTCGACTACAGCCTTTTTTACCTGCGGCGGGAGCGCCAGGAACGCCGGGCCGGCCGCAGCAACGAGGACGCCCTGGCTGTCGCGGCAGCCACCTCGGGCCGCTCCGTGCTGGTGTCGGGCCTGGTCGTGATGACGGGCATGGCGGGCATGCTGATCTCGGGCGTGGGCACGTTTGTCGGCCTGGGGGTGGCAGCCATGCTCGTGGTCCTGGTAGCGATGTTGGCCTCGGTGACCGTACTGCCGGCAGTGCTGTCGTGGCTCGGCGACCGGGTCGAGCGGGGACGGGTACAGGTGCGGCCGCGCCGGGCGCACCTGGAGGCGGCGCACCTGGAGGCAAGGGCTGGCGGAGGTCCGGCGGCGAGCGTGACCAACCGGCTGGTGGGCCGCGTACTGGCCCATCCGGCGCTCTCGGCCCTGGGAGCCGGGGTGCTCGTGCTCACCCTGGCAGCGCCCGCCCTGGGCATGCATACCGAAACTCTCGACCTGGCCCAGCTCCTGCCCTACTCCAACCCCCAAGCCGCTACCGCCCGCCAGCTCGCGGCCGAGTTCCCCGGCGCACCGAGCCCTGCCGCCGTGGTGATAAAGGCCCCAAGGATCTCGGCCGTCGACGTACGTGAACATTTGGCTGCCTTCGAGCACGAGGCACTGGCGTCGGGCGACCTCCGCCCGACCTTTCAACTGCTCGTGTACCCCCGCGCCAACGTGGAGATCGTCCAGGCACCGCTCGCCGGCGACGGCGTCGGGGCAACCTCGCAGCATGCCCTGCAGTCGCTACGGGACGATATCGTGCCCACGACCCTGGGCCGGGTGGCCGGCGTGCAGGCCTATGTCACCGGCGACCTGGCCGAGAGCCTCGATTACAACGCCGCCCTGCACCGCGCCGCTGTCGAGGCCTTCGTGTTCGTTTTGGTCACTGCGTTTGTGATCATGCTCGTGGGCCTGCGCTCGCTCGCCATCGCCGCCGTGACACTGGTGTTGGACGGCCTGTCTGTGGCGGTCGCCTACGGGATCATGACTGCGGTCTTCCAGCACGGTTGGGGAGCGAGCCTGGTGGGGACGCACGCGGTAGGCGCTATCGAGTCCTGGATCCCTCTGTTCTTGTTTGCCGTGCTGTTCGGGTTGTCCATGGACTACCACGTGTTCGTCGTCTCCCGCATCCGCGAGGCGCGCGACCGGGGCCTGCCCACGCCTGAAGCGGTGAGAGAGGGCTTGGGCGCCAGCGCCGGCGTGGTGACCAGTGCGGCGGCCATCATGGTGGCTGTGTTCGGGGTGTTCGCCACCCTCTCGGTGCAGGACTTCAAGCAGCTGGGAGTGGGCCTGGCGGCCAGCATCCTGGCGGACGCCACCGTCGTCCGGGTGGTGCTGCTGCCCTCGCTCATCACCCTGATGGGCGAGAGGGCCTGGTACTTGCCGCGCTGGATGTCGAGAGGGTCAGCGCGACGCCCCGTGAACACAAACCGAGCGGCGGCACCAGCCATTGCAGCGTCATGCCCAATT
>DATJMJ010000084.1:0-12836 GCA_035508795.1 Acidimicrobiales bacterium | reverse complement strand
CGCCGGCATTAGCGCTCCCGCTGCTCGAACTGGCTCGCCAGGGAGCTCGACGCCTAGCTGGTGGGGGACGTCCGCTAGCGTGCCGGGTTGGTGCTCCGCGACACGACCCGCTTCAAACCTTGTCACCAGTTCGACAGGAGGCCCCGCTCCAAACGTTGAGAGCATAACGCCAGCTAAAACCACTAGGAGGGATGCGAGAGTGGCCGAATCGGGCGGTCTCGAAAACCGTTGTGGGTGCATGCCCACCGTGGGTTCAAATCCCACTCCCTCCGCTCGGCCTGGAGCAACTGCGCGGCTCGTTCGCCTCGGCGCCGTGGAAGTTGCGGTCCCCCTCAGTGGCCTCTGCCGTGTGTAGCCATCCGGCCCGACCACGGGACGATAGCCGGGTGCGCCGAGAAGCGAGCACCCGGCAGCGCTTTCATGCTGACACGAGGCCAAGTGACAGGCCATCTTCCTTGTACGCACTCAGCCATCGCCGGAGAATGGGCCGCGAGGATCTCCGTTCGACCAGGGAGCACTCCAGGAGGAAGGAATGGCCATCGGATGAGGACTTCGAGGGTTGCGCGGACTTCGAGGGTTGCGCGGACTCTCGCTTCGGTGCTCTTGGCGGCGCTGTCAGTAGTGGGCACCGACGTGCAGGACGTCTCGGCGACGGTGCAGCTTCACTGCACCGACTCGTGGAAGGCTCAGGCAGGGGGTACGTGGTCGACGGGGTCGGACTGGTCGAAGGGCCGCCCTCCCTCAGCGGCCGACGCCGCCTGCATCACCATCCCGCTGAAGGCCCCGGTGCTGCTGAACGGGGCGGCTTCGGCCAGCAGCCTCACTCTCGGCGGAACGACCGGACCGGACGAACTGATGTCCAACGGGGGGACGCTCACGCTCTCTTCCACCTCGACCATCGCCAAGACGGGAGAGCTGGCGACCGCAGGGTACAGCAGCGTCGTCAAGTTGGCCACGGGAGCGGTGCTCACCAACCACGGGAGGATCGAGGTGGGTGGCAGCCTGCAGCTGTCCGGGGCTGTCACGAACGCCCCTGACGGCGTGCTTGCCGTCGGCACCTCGCTGTTCCTCGACACCGGCAGGTTCACCAACTTCGGCGTAGTCCCGATCGCGACGAACGGGTCGGTCACCGCCCCCTACAACGGGGCCACCGGGGCGGTGATCTACAACGCCGCGGGCGCTGTCGAGGACCTTGGCTCGGTAACTATCAACAAGGGCGCCACCTTCGTAGAAGGGTCAGGGTCGGTCACCGGGGTAGCGCCAATGATCGTCGGCGGGCTCGACCTCGCCGGCAAGGGCGCCTCACAGTTCGACCTGAGGGCCTCCTTGCTCTCCCCAACCTTGTCGGGCAACGTGGCGGCCGACCAAACGCTGCTGGTCTACGGGAGCACGCAGTACCCCGTGAAAGCAACGGGATCTTTCGTGAACGACGGCACCATTTTCGGTATCGGGTGCCTGAAGTTGCCCGCCGGGAAGGTCCTCACCAACGCCGGCATGATCGTCGTGCCGCCGGGCGTCACGTTCTACCTGGCTGCCAATACTGAAAACAGCGCCGACGGCATAATCGCCATGGACGGGGACAGCCCTTATGGCGCCGGTTTTTCCCTCGACGGCGATGTCAGGCTCACTAACGACGGGGCGATCGACGTCGGGTCTCTCAACTCGTCGTTCAGTGCCGGCGGCGAGGGGACCGTCTTCAACCGGGACGGGACTATCTCCGATGGAGAGTCGTTCGGGCCCACTTTCACCGTGCCCATAGGCGCGACCTTCGTCGAGGGCGCTGGCACGACCACCGGCAGCCCGGTCATGGTCGGAGGGGTACTACGCCTGCTAGGTAGCGGCCCGTCGGGCTTCGAGTTCCTCGGCAGCGATTCTAAAGGGGCTGAGCTCGTCGGCAACATCGCCAGTGACCAGACCGTCTGGGTGAACGGGACGAGCATCGCCCCGACGAGTGCCCCGGCGAGCTTCACCAACTACGGGACGCTGATCGGCAACGGGTACTTGAAGTTGCCCGCCGGTGCGACGCTGACCAATGAGGGCACCGTCGAAGTAGGCCACGGCGGTCTCGGGTCCGTGGGGCTGGACCTGGAAGGGAACCTGCTCAACGCTCCGAACGGCGTGGTCGGCGACGAAGGCGCTGGCCTCGGTATGGACGCCACCGGCACCAGTTTCGTCAACGACGGAACGGTCGACCAGCTGTTCTCGGACACCTACGACCTCGCGGCAGGCGACCCCCAAGGTTCTGCAAGTAGAGGCATTACCTACCGAAATACAGGCACGATCTATCTGGGAGTCGGCGGCGACGCTGCGTGGGGAGGTGCCGCCGGCTCTTCGAATATCGAGGCCTATCCCGGCGACACAGTAGACATCGGCGGCACGATCGTCCCCGTCCCAAATAGCGAGCCCACCGCCAACCCGGAGGGCACTGAGATCTCCTACGGCGTCACGGGCGGCAGGTTCATCGCGGGCCATGCGATGTGGGCGTTGTCCTGCTCGGCCAGGGTGACCGAGGGTTGGGGCCTTCGCTGCGCCAACACGGCTGCCTTGATCGAGCCTAAAGCAACCACGCTGGTCCCAACGAAGGTCTCTGTCACAGGTTCAGGTGCGCCCGATGGCAACTCGGGATGGGAGACGGCCTACGGTCAGCGGGTAACGCTGACTGCCGTTGTTTCGGCGCAAAACGGCAGTGATCCCACCGGTAAAGTGGCGTTTTTCGGCTCTGTAGGCCTCCCCGCGGGGTCCAGCCCGGCGATCCACCCGGACCTGCTTGGCACTGGGACGCTGTCAACAAACGCCGGTGTGACAAGCGCCACCCTGACAACTACCAACCTGGTGCCGGGCGAGTACCAGCTCCTCGCGTTTTATTACGGCGACGCCCGCCATCTCGCGGCGAGCACCCAGTACGGGGGCCCGGGGGGGCCCACCTTCGGGGACCAGACAGTGGCGCCACAGAAGACGACCGTCTCGCTCACGTCGTCGCGCGAGACCTCCACGTTCGGCTCTCCGGTCACCTTCACCGCCAAAGTCACGCCGGCCGGTACGGGGCCCGCCGAACCGACTGGCGTTGTCACCTTCTTCGACGGCAGCACTCCCATCGGCGTCGCCCCCGTGGTGACCAAACTCGGCGTCACGAGCGCTCGTCTGGCGACCAGCGGCCTCGTCGTCGGGAGCAACTCTCTCACCGCCGGCTACAGCGGGGACTACAACTACGGGGGCGGGACCTCCCCGGCGCTCACCCAGACAGTGACGGCAGGGCCAGGGGCTCGCGTCTAGACGGGCAGGGCAGCACCGGCACCGCCTATGCCGGGCTACACACGTTCCCACAAGCCAGGGCTGCAGCGGGCGCGTTTAGAGTGTCCACGATGGCAGGAAATGCGATCTTCAAAGGCGTAGGGGTAGCGCTCATTACGCTCTTCAAAGACGACCGTGCGCTCGACGCCGCCGCGACTGCCCGATTTGCTGGCCGGTTGGTCGACCTGGGTGTAAAGGCAATCGTCGTTGCCGGCTCGACCGGCGAGGCGGCCGCGCTCGACCCTGACGAGCACACCAAGCTGGTCGGGGCCGTGCGCGAGGCTGTCCCACAGCAAAGCGGTGTCCCGGTCATCGCCGGGGTAGGGGCACCGTCGGCAAGGCAGGCGGTGCGCTTGACCGTCGCTGCAAGAGACCTCGGGGCTGACGTCGTGATCGCGCTCTCGCCGCCGCGCACCGGCGACCCCCGCCCGTACTACGAACAGGTCGCCGAGGCTGCAGGGGCCACGCCCGTAATGGCGTACCACTTCCCCGCTGTCTCGCCTCCGGGGGTCCCGGTCGAGGTCCTTGGAGACCTGCCTGTAGCCGCACTGAAGGACTCGAGCGGCGAGGTTGCCCGCTTGCTGGCCACCCTCGACTCCTGGGACCGCCCGGTCTACCCGGGCTCGTCGTCGATGATCACTTTCGCAGGGGCGATCGGCTGCCCCGGAGTAGTCCTGGGCCTGGCCAACGTGGAGCCCGAACTGTGCGCGGCGGCTTTTGGCGGCGACGCAAGCGCTCAACTCAAACTGGCAAAGTTGCGTGCTTCCGAGCTCCGTTTCCCACATGGCCTAAAGGCACTTGTCGCTGCTCGGTTCGGGTGCTCGACGACCGCGCGCATCGGTTGACCAAAGCGGGTTTGGCCCCTGCCGCCTGGCCCACCTTGTACCCGCGCTTTGGCGGAGCCTCACGCTGGAGCTAACCTCACGCCTCGCTCGGGACTTCATCGGTGCGCCTGAGCCACAGCTTCAAACCCTCCGCATTGCTGTGGATCCCGTTCAGTGTCTCGACTCGCCGGCGCTGCTCGCCCGGTAATGCCTCCAGTTCAGGCCCGAACCTCGCACTGAGCGCCGCCTCGACATCGGCGCCCTCCCGCCAAGCACCTTTGGCCACCTGAGCCCATTCCTGAAGGACCTCGGCAGCTTCCAAAAGCACCGTCCCCGGCTCCTCGGGAAGCACGCCGTAGTGCGCGAGGGCGATCGCGGATGGCGAGCGGGCCCCAAAGCGGTTGAGGCTGTCCAGGGCCTGGTCGAGGTCGAAGTCGGCCGGGGGAGTCGCCGGGCGCAATGGACCGGCCCCGGGCAACCGCACTCCTACGGCGTCACCCACGAAGAGCAGCCCGGTGACGCTGTCGTGGAAGCCGAGGTGGTGCTTGGCGTGGCCCGGGGAGTGCAAGGCGGTGAGGCCACGGCCACCACCCAGGTTGATCACGTCGCCGTCGTCCAAGGCCTTCACCCGCTCTGAGCCAACTGGGGTCATACGGCCGTACAGGGTGTCGAGAGCGTCGCCGTAAACCGTCGCCGCGGACGCGACCAGCCGGGAGGGGTCGACGAGGTGGCGCGCCCCCTTCGGGTGGACGTAGATCGTTGCGCGAGGGAAGGCAGCCGCCACGTCCCCCACTCCTCCTGCATGGTCGAGGTGGATATGGGATAGGGCCACTCCGGCAAGATCGGCCGGGCCGATGCCGATATCGGCCAGCGCGCCGAGCAGGACGGGCAGCGAACTTTGGCTCCCCGTTTCGACCAGGACCGGGGCAGGGCCGGTAAGAAGGAAGCCGGCTGTCACCTGCTCCCAGCCGCCGAGCAGAGTGTCGACCTCTACCACGCCTGGTGCCACGATCGTGCTCATAGGGAAAACTTAGGCTCCCTCGCGCCCGCCCGCGGCTTGCAGGGGTTGTTTTCGACTTTCGTTCAAGATGCCTTGCGGACGGCGTCACGGAAGCGGTCGGCCATCGCCGCCACCGGCCCCAGGACCATGTTGCCCGGCGGCGTGTCTGGCGCATTGGGGTGCGGATGAGTAGGCGCCGCCGCCTTGGCTTTTTCATAGCGTCCGCCCAATTGCTCGAGCCTGTCCTGGCTCAGGGCCGAGGCAAGAGGCGTAAAGACCGTGACTTCTTCTTTGCCAGCATGCGCGAGCACCGCTTCACGCAGCTTTGCAAGGTTCGCCGGGAAGTCCTTGTCGTCCTTGCCCTTCTTTTCCATAGTCGAAAGTAGCTCTTCGGCCTCGGCCTGTTCGCTGATGCGAGCATCGGCTAGCTGGTCCCCGTCAGGAAGAGCTTTGCGGACCTCGGGGTACACGATCTCTTCTTCGGCGACCTCATGACGGACAAGGTCGTTGGTCAAGCTGACAAAAATATCCCACCATTCGGCGCGGTCAGCCGTGTCGAACTTGGCGAACGTCTTCTTTACGTCCTGGTGGTCTTCGAGCAGCTTGTCTATGACTGACGGATTACCTGCCATCTGTAACCTCCTACGTTGTCGTAGCCGGCTGGCGGCGAGAATAACGGTGCCTGCCATCGGGGAGCCGCCCCGGTGGCAACCGGCAGATGAGCAAATACCCACGGTTGCGCCGCCGCTACACCTTTTCCCTCACAGTACGGGCGGTGCCGGCTCGGCGGCGAGGGCGGGCCCGCTCCGACATCGCGGAAGGTGAGGAGCCGGGACCAGGCGGGGTATCCAAGTGGTGCAGGCAAGATGGGTGGAGGGCAACGGCCGACCATGGACAACGTCGCAGGCTTGATCGGGGAGTTGCCGCGCCGGCTCACTGATGCCGCCGGCGGCCCCGCCCGCCGGAAGGCGGTCCTCCTCCTGGCTGGGGCCCTCAGCCTCGAGACAGCCGACTCCGGGACTGTAGGCGCGCTCGCCGGCCAGCTCGAGCGCACCTTCCATGTTGGGAACACCCAAATTGGCTTGCTCATAACTGCCAACTCGTTGGTAAGCGCAATTGGGTCGCTGCCGATGGGGGTAGTGACAGACAAGACGAGGCGCGTGCCGGTGCTTGTCGCGACGATCACATTATGGGCAGCCAGCATGGTCGCGAGCGGTTTTGCCACGAGTTACCTCATGTTGTTACTGACACGTCTCGCTCTCGGCCTGGCGTCGGCATCCGCGGGGCCGATGGTGGCCTCGTTGACCGGCGACCTTTTCCCCGCACAGGAGCGGGCGCGCATCTACGGGATGGTCCTCACAGGCGAGCTGATAGGCGCAGGCGCGGGTTTGGTCATCTCGGCCGATATTGCATCGTTTGCGAGCTGGCGGGCGCCGTTCTTCGTACTGGCGGTGCCCAGTGCTGCACTCGCTTATTTCCTTTACCGGATGCTGCCCGAGCCCGCGCGTGGGGGCCAGAGCTGGCTGCGGCGCGGTGACGAGGAAATCAAGGGCATCGATGCCCTCGACGGCGAAGCTCCGGACGGCGCTCGCCCTAGCCGTGTTCGTAGCCAACCGACCGGCTTGGAAAGTTCGGAAGTACGGCGCCAGGCGCGTCGGCGAACCGACGTCGAACCTCGCCCCGGACAGGTGCTGCGCCAGGACCCCAGGCGGATGTCGCCGTGGACAGCAACCGTGTACATACTGCGTATCCCGAGCAACCTCGTGCTGGTCGCAACATCGGTGCTTGCCTACTTTTTCCTCGCCGGCGCACGCGCCTTCGCCGTCCTGTTCGCCGAGTCGCATTTCCAGCTGAGCACAGGGTTGGTCACTTTGATGTTCGTGCCGATCGGTGCTGGGGCAGCCGTGGGTACGTTGGGAGGGGGACGGCTGGTCGACGCCCTTGTCCGGAAAGGTCAGGTCGATGCCCGCGTCCTCATAAGCGGCATCTTCTTGGTCGTTTCGGCACTGCTGTTTGTGCCGGGCCTCGTGCTCGGGCAGCTTTGGCTGGCGCTACCGGTCTTGGTCCTGGCCACCGCGTTCCTGGCCGCTCCCAACCCAGCCCTGGACGCAGCTCGGCTCGACGTCGTCCCGTCGCGCTTGTGGGGCCGCGGGGAGGGGGTCAGGACATTCGCACAGTCCCTGCTCCAGGCCATCGCCCCCCTGACTTTTGGCTACGTCTCCTCCCTGCTGGGGGGACCGAAAGCCAATCTGGGCGCGGGCGTCAATGCGAGCACGACCCGTCTGCCGCCCGCTGTCGGCATCGGCCTCGAGGACACCTTTTTGATAATGCTCGTCCCGTTGATCGCCTCGGGAGCCCTGCTCCTGGCCAGCCGAAAGGCATACCTGCGCGACGTCGCTACAGCTGACCTGTCCGAACGGTCGCGGTGAGCCTCCACATCCCCGGCCGGCGACAAGCCATTCTCAGTGCCCAGTTCTTTTTTAAGAGTGCAAACGGAGAAGAAGGTTCGCCCACGTGGCCCTCAGTTGAAACGAGCTGCAAAGGCTCCCGAGGCAGCCAGGCAAGCCAGGCGAGCTACCTTACTGACACAAGAGGGCCGGGGGCTCCGTAGCGGTCGGCGTCGAAGGCCGCCAGCAGGACCTTACAAGAGCCAAGTTGAGCGGCCTATAAAACGGCCACGTGGCTCCCGCCCGCTCCGGCCGGTCGCCGCGAACCTAACCGAGAGGATGGGACCACTCGCACGGTGGGGGATCTCGCGGCCACCTAGCGCGAGCTTTGGGGATTTTGCTGAAGGCTCACTACGCTCGTCCCGGTGCCTACGAGAGGCGGACAAGACGAGGGGGACGGCATGCCGGTGGTCGGCCTCGAGTTGCCGCCCGAGCCGGCATCAGTGGGTGCCGCACGCCGCTGGCTCGCCAGCGAGCTTTCGGATTGGTCGAGCGCCGGCGTAAGTACGGCGGTCCTCGTGCTGTCCGAACTCGTCACCAATGTCGTCCTGCACGCCCGGACTATGTTCCAAGTCCGCCTCCGGCGTGAAGGCAAAGTCGCCAGGATCGAGGTCTCTGACGAGGGGACTGCATGGCCCGTCGCCAAAAACTACGACGCTGGTGCTTACACGGGCCGGGGGCTTCACCTCGTCGAGATGTTGAGCCTGAGCTGGGGAGTCGACGCCGCCCCCGGCTCCAAATCCGTCTGGGCCGAAGTCGCCGACTCTGGTGCGCAGGTGCCGCGCCCGATCGAAACCATCCCTCATGCACCTTCCGGCCAAGCGGTGGGGCCAAGTGACGAAAGCCGCGGGGCGCCACAAGGTCGCCAGGACATGGTAACCGTGCGAATAATTGGTATGCCGCTGACGGTTTACCTCGAGGCACAGGAGCACAACGACGCAGTAATACGGGAGTTTGCCCTCCTCGCCGTGTCACACGAAAGCGAGAGCGTCCCGTCGCGCCTGATCGCCTTGGCCGCGGAAGTGGGCCGCTATTTCGCCCCCGCAACTGAGAAACTGCGCGAACAGGTAGAGCAAGCAGTCGCTCGCCACGATGAAAATGTCGACCTCGTAATGGACGTACCACGGGCGGCTTGGTCCACGCTCGGGCGGCTATCGGACCTGCTCGACGAGGCGGACAACTACTGCGAGCAGGGGGGCCTGCTTACGCTGGCATCTTCGCCGATGACGCGCCATTTCCGCACCTGGTACACCGCACAGGTCCGCTCTCAGCTACAGGGCAGTGCACCGGAGCCCTGGCCCGGGCCATGAGCTCAACCCGCCCCCTTGCCTGCGCGCACAGCCTTGCGCCAGACGAACTTGAGTCCCGACCAGTCGTTGTCGAGTACAGCGACCTTGACATCGACAAGCCCTACCGGCAACAGGGCGGCCCGCACGTTGTTGTCGGTGAGGTCGCTCGAATGCCCTCCGGCGCGCCTAGGCCACGCGACCCAGAGCGCCCCGTCCGGCCAGACGGCCTCAGCAAGAGCAAGGGCCCGGCTGAGAAGCCTCTCCCTTTCACCAAAAAAGGCGACGACCAAGTCGGCCCGTCCGGCTTCCCGGGCACCGCGTAGCACAACGGCTCCTTCGGGGAGCCCCGGTACCCCCCAACCGGCAGGGGCGCCTACCAGCAGCAGCCTCTGCCCGGCCTTGACACCAAGCTTGCCGGCTAACGACGGTGGCCGGGTGCCCGCGGGGCTCATTTGCCGACCGCGAGGACCTCGTCGAGGAAGCTGAGGATCTTGGGATAAGCGTCCAACCGGTTCGCAAGGCGCGCTAGGCCGTGGCCCTCGTCTTCGTACACGACCAGCTCGCACCGGTTGCCCTGAGCACGGACGGTTCGCACCAGCTGCTCGGCCTCGCTGACGGGCACACGTGGGTCGTTGCGGCCATGCACAACGAAAAGCGGTGCCCGTATGTGGTCTGCGCTGCGAAGCGGTGACGCCTTCTCGAGGAACTCGCGGTCGTGCTCCAACGAGCCGTACTCGCGCTCGCGGTGCGAGCGGCGGTAAGGCGCAGTGTTTTGGAGGAAAGTCGTCAGGTCCGAGACGCCGACGATATCGACCCCGGCGGCCCACAGGTGCGGTTGGAACGCCAGCCCGGCGAGCACCATGTAGCCGCCGTAGGAACCGCCGAATAGCGCCGCCCGCGTCTCGTCCAGGCCCGAGCGTGCCAAAAAGCCGTGCACCGCCTCGAGATCCCGTACCGAATCGAGCCGCTTGGTTGTATCGTCAAGTGCTGCATAGCGCTTGCCGTAGCCGGTGGAGCCGCGGACATTCGGCACCACAACGGCGTACCCGGCGGCGGCAAAAGCCTGCACCATAGGGTCAAAAACGCGGGTCGCCTGCGCCTCGGGCCCTCCGTGGACAACCACGACCACCGGTGGCCTGCCCGCCCCCCGGCGCGGGCGGAAAACGAAGAGGGGGATCCTTTCCCCGTCGAACCCAGTCACCTCGGCCACTTCCGGCTCGACAAGGTCAGTGGCCGGCACGGGCGACGGGCTTTGCGTCACCCGCCGGGCGCGCTGCGACGGCCGGTCAAAAGCCCAGATGTCACCGGCACAAAGGGGCGAGGTGAAGTTGAAGTAAAGCACTGCGCCGTCGCGCGAAAACTGCGGGACGAGTCCCGAGTACTGGCGCACGACGACGCCCTCTTGAGGCAAGGGCACCTCGACGAGGGTGTCGCCCCGGTCCCAGCTCGTGACGCTGAGCCGCGTCGACCCGTTGCGGTTTTCGAAAAGGCAAATAGATAAGCCGTCCGGGCTCGCGACGACGCCCGTGTCCCATTGCCCCGAGCTCGCCTCGAGTACTCGAGACGCACCCGTCGCCAAATCGTAACGGACGACTCGCTGCATGTCGTTGCCGATATTGGAAGAGACGCAAAACGTCTTTGGCCCCTGCCACGCCGGAGGCCCGACGATCGCCGCCTCGTCGGGGTGGGGGAGGACGGCAATGACCTCGCCGCTATGGATGTCGATGAGCAGGAGATCTGTGTCGAGCGGCCGCGCGCCTGGCCGGATCGCGCTCACGAACCGCCCGTCCGGCGAAAAACCGGAAGCGGCGTCGCACCAGCCCCCTCCGTCGTAGACGAGGCGGCGCTGCCCGGTCGACAGGTCGTGGGCCCAAAGGTCGAAATCGACGCCGTTCCTCCGGTTGGAGAGGTACGCGAGCAGGTCGCCGTGCCGGGATAACCCGGCGAAGTTATGGACGTGGGCTGGGTCTGAGGTGAGCGCCGTCATCGCCTCGAGTTCCTGCACCGGAGACTTGGCAGCTTTCTCGAGATCGACGGTGTAGAGCTGGTGCCGCTCGTCACCGCCGCGGTCGACCTCCAGCACGGCCATGCGCCGGCCGGGCACGTACTTGGCAAGCGATACCGGCTCAGGCAAATCCGTCAAAGGCAACATTTCGCCCTGGGAGGCGACCTCGTAAAGCTGCATCGTCCCCGTCATGTTGCTGAGCGCCAGCAGACGGGCGTCGCGCCCCTGGATGTCCTCGACGTCGGCCAGGACGGTCGACTTAGCCTGGAGGAGCTGAGTGATCATGTCCCGAGTCTGGCAAACCTACCGGCCGAAGGCCCACCTGGCGGGATGGCGCAGCACGACGGCGACCGGGAGAGCCGCCCTCTTCGGCACGGCCCCGGGAGGCGGTAGCGTCGCCCTCGAAAGAGCCGTAGCCCGGCACGCCTCGCAACGCCAGAGCGTCTTTGGCGCCGGCGAGAGCCTGACAACTTCGAGTGCAGCGAGGAGGGCGCGATGTTCCGACGGCGCTACAGGACTGCAACAGCAGGTTGCCTGGCCTGTGGGCTGGTCGCCGCCTTCACCCCCATAGCCCCCGCGCAAGCCGCCGCGGCCTCACAGGGGGGCGACAAGATGGCTTTAGCCCCCACCCCTGCTGCCTTGGTGAGCACACGGGCGCCGGATCAGGGGCGCACCAGGCCCAGCCTTGCCTCTTTTGCCGCGGGCCCGGCCTCGGCGGCTGCCGCGGCGCCGGCACGGCCCTCGCCCCAGACGTACCGCTCCGGCGCCGGCCCGGTGCCGCTCGCCTCCCGAAGGCGCGGCCAATTGGCTCCCAGCCCGCTTGTGACGGTCTCTTACTCGTTGGTCCAGGAATCGGATGGGAACCGTCCCCGGAGCGGTTCGGAGGTCCTCTTGCTGTTCGGCCCTGGAGGTAACGCGTTCATTTACGCTTGCGACGCCACGATGGCTATTGCCGACCGGGCAACCTACTCGTACGGCGGCGGCCAGCTTTCCTTCCAGTTGGACGCGCCCGATCTCAAGGTCGACGCTGACTTCGCCCTGGACCTCTCGTCGAGAGAGGCGACAATGCCGTTCCAGGTCTTCTCCTCGAGGGCCGGGACGTCATTGTGGCAGGAACAACCTCTCGGTATCGACCAGGGGATCCTGGCGACGTACAACGCCGCGACCAGCACAGACCCCGCCGCTCCGGGCCCAGCAGCGGCGAGCGAGGCTTTCAGCTACGCACAAGCGTGGACCACGCTTGAAGGTGCACGGAGCATTGGTGCGGGCCACGAGCAGCCGGCTCGGGGAGCCTCGCTGCGCCCCGAGGCCTCAGGAGCCACGTGCGGGGAGTATTGCATCGCAAGCGTCGAGGATCTTGGCGACGACATCCTCATCAACTACGAGGGGGCACCCGGGGCCCTGGTCTCCCTTTACAACTCCCGGGCTCCTTGCACCGGCGGCGGGTGCGCCACGTTGAAGCTCAGCCCGCTCGCCCGCGACCCCAGGGTGCTGGACGATCCCAAAGTGCACCCCGATAGCCAATTTGACCCGCTGGACAAGACGGCTGTCCTCATCGCAGCAGTCCCGAGCCTGGAGAACCCATCGACTATCGCGGCCCTGGCACCTGTTCTCCGACAGCGGGGCTACGCCGTGAGAACGCTTCTCGGGCAAGACGGCTCGTTGGTTGCCGTGGCGAAGATCCTGAAATCGAGCCCCGGCGTCGTTATCATCTCGAGCGGCGGCAACACGGCGGGCGACTTGATGACAGGCGAGACGCTGTCGGTCCAAGGGCTGCTAAGCACCTCAAAAGAAAACGCCGCCTATCAGGAGGTGGGATCCCAGTTGGCTCAGGCTGGGTTCGGCACACTTGCGACCTACGGTGACCGCCTCGGCCTCCCGCCCGCTTACTACGTGTCCGAACCGAATTGTTCCTTCAGGGTCGTGTCCCCCTCGGGAAAGCAGTGCAGCTGGGATGTTGCCGTAACACCCACTTTTTGG
>DATJMJ010000083.1:0-5668 GCA_035508795.1 Acidimicrobiales bacterium | reverse complement strand
CATTGGGCCTCGGCCTATCGCTCTTGGCGACCGCCGTTATCTATCACGCTGGCAGCTATTCGCTTGGCCACGGCTACGACCTTTCCTATTCCCAGCTCCTCAACGCCGGGCCGCACTACCCGACGGGTACGGTCCGCCTCGCGTACCTCCTGGCCGTGCTCGGGTTCGGGACCAAGGTGGGGCTCTTCCCGGTTCACACCTGGCTCCCCGACGCCCATTCCGAAGCGCCAACACCGGTTTCGGCGCTGCTGTCAGGGTCACTGCTGGCCACCTCGCTCTACGCCATCTTGCGCTATTACCAGGTGGCTGGGCGCGTAGGCGCTGGCGCCTTCGCCCGCGACGTCCTGGGTGGCTTCGGCGTAGCCACCCTCCTGTTGGGCGCGGTCTACCTCGCCTCCCAGCGCGACCTGAAACGGCTGCTCGCCTATTCCTCGATCGAGCACATGGGCATCGTCGCCATCGGGGTGAGCTTCGCCTCGCCCCTCGCCTTGACGGGGGCACTCCTGCACGTGCTCGCCCACGCGGCTGCCAAGGGGACATCGTTCTTCGGGGCCGGGAGCATCGTGCGCAAGCTGCATACCAAGGATCTCGAGCGCATCCGAGGCGGGGTGGGACTGCTCCCTTGGAGCGGCCCGATGTTGGTCGGCGGGATGCTCGGGCTCTCGGCATTACCCCCTTTCGGGACGTTCCGCTCAGAACTGTCAATTGTCGCCGGGGGCCTTTCGGGCGGCGCCCGTGCCAACACCGCCGAGGAGGCAGTGGCGGCCGCGCTCGTCGTGCTAACGACGCTGGGCTTTCTCGGCCTCTCCTGGCACCTGACCCAAGGCCTACTGTCGCCCGGCCGCCCTGGGCCGGGAGAGCGGGGCGAGCCGAGCAAGCTCATGGTGGTCGCCATGGCGCTCGGCCTCGTCGGCCTGGTTGTCCTCGGCGTCCACCCGCCCGCCCAGCTGAGCGGCCTGTTGCACGGTGCCGCGGCCGAGCTCGGGGGGGCACGGTGAACCTGGTCGCTCTCCAGCAGCCAGCCGAGGTCGAGGTGGCGGTCGATAACTTCGCCGCCACAGTGACGACCCGACTGGCCGGCGGTCGCTTCGCCGGGCTCTTCGGGTCGGCGGGCGCCGACGGGCCCGTGGTCCTCCGGTCAACGATATCGCGCAACGGTGTGCTCGAAGTGGTCAAATGTGCCGTCCCGAGCGGCGGGGCCGGGACCCCAGCCGGCTACCCGGCCCTCACGCCCGCCGTACCGGCCGCCAACTGGTACGAGCGCGAGGTCGCCGACCTGTTCGACCTCTACCCAGAGGGCCACCCTCGGGTGGACCCTCTTGTCCTCCCCCGTGACGCCGAGGCTGCCGCCCCCCGCCCCGGGTCAGGCTTTGGGCGTGGCGGCGGCCACATCGTCCTGGACGAAGCGGCCCTGCCCGCCCACGTCTCGGGCGAAGGCGTGTTCACCCTGCCCTTCGGCCCAGTTCGCTCGGGCGTCTTCGAGTCCGTCCAGTACCTGGTCGAGACGCCCGGGGAGGACATCCCCCACGTGCGGGCGCGCGTCTACCACAAGCACCGCGGCATAGAGAGCCGTTTCGAAGGCATGGCTCCCGCTGACGGTGTCCTCCTGGCCGAGCGGGTCGAGGGCGTCGCCTCCGTGGCCCACGCGCTCGCTTACTGCCAGGCGCTGGAGGCAAACGCCTCTGGCCCCGGACTGCCCCGCGGGGCCCTGCTGGTGCGCGTCCTACATGCCGAGCTCGAGCGGGCCGCCAACCACCTCGACTCGATGGTGCGCCACACCGAGGCCGCCGGCCAGGCGGTGGCCAACTCCCGCTTGGCCTGGCACAAAGAGCGCCTCCTTCGCCTTCGGGCCGAGCTGTGCGGGCACCGTTTCGCGCGCGGCGTGGTGGTCATCGGCGGGGTTGCTGGGCCACCGGCTCTGGCCCCCGAGGCCACGCTCCGGGAGCTGGCCGGCCTCGAAGCCGACGTGCGGGCCGACACCAAGCTGCTCATGGCCACCTCGTCGTTCATCGACCGCCTTCGAGGCACGGGAGTGATCACGCCAGAGGTGGCGGCGGCCCGTGGTGCGCTCGGGCCGGTAGCGCGGGCTTCAGGCTCGGAGGAGGACCTCCGGACGCACCGACCTTACGCCGGTTACGGGCTCATCGAATTGCCCGAGCACCGCTACCGCGACGCGGGAGACGCCCTGGCCCGCCAGCTCGTGCGCCTTGAGGAGCTTTGGGGGTCGTTCCGGCTGTGCCGCGTGGCGCTCGAAGCGCTCACCGGGGAACCGGCGGAGGGGCCGTGGGCTGCGGATGTCGTCCCTGCTGACGGCATCGCTTGGGGTTGGGCCGAGGCGCCCCAGGGCGAGCTGCTTTGCATGGTCGAGCTCGATGGGGGCCGGCTGTGCCGGGTGAAGCCGCGCTCGGCCTCGTTCCACAACCTCAGCCTTTTCCCCGAGGCCTTCGGGGGCGACATCTTCACCGACTTCGCCTTCATCGAGGCTAGCTTCGGGCTTTCCATCGCCGGGGTGGCCGGCTGATGCCATGGGCCACGAGGGGGCTCCGGGACGGCGTGCTCACTACCCGGTACCCGAAGCGCCCAGACGGCTACGGGCACGCTTGGCGGGGCAGCGTCAACGTCAAGGCAGCGCAGCGAACGAGCGAGCCTTGGACGGAGCTCTGCCCGACCGGCGCCATCAGCAACTCTATTTCGGGGGCACCGACCCTCGACCGTGGCAAGTGCATCATGTGCGGCCGATGTGTGGCGGGCCGCCCAGGTGACTTCGGCTTCGACCCCTCGCCCGAGGTGGCTGGCGTCTCCCGAGGTGCCCTCGTCGTGCCGCCGACCTCTGAGAGCGAGGCCGAAGTGGCGTCAGCACGTGCCGAGCTGGCCAGACGGGCCAGGCGGCTCAGGCGCTCGCTCCACGTCCGCCATGTCGACGCCGGCTCGGACGGCTCCGAGGAGTGGGAGATAGCTGCGCTCCTCGGGCCCGTCTACGACGTTCACCGGTTGGGGGTGTACTTCACGGCCAGCCCGCGCCACGCCGACCTCCTCATGGTGACCGGCGCCGGTTCCGAAGGGATGGCAGGGCCTTTGTGGGCAACCTACGAAGCCATGCCCGAACCGCGGGTGGTCATGGCCGTGGGGACCGACGCCATCAGCGGCGGCATTGTGAGCCCGAGCTATGCCACCAGGGGCGGGGTCGGCGACCTAGTCCCTGTGGACGTCTGGGTACCAGGCTCACCGCCGAGCCCCTTCTCCATCCTGCACGGTATCCTCCTGGCGGTCGGGCTCCTCTCCGAGCGGGGCGGGCCATGAGGCAAGCCCTCCTCCTGGTCGCATTGGCGCTCCTGGCCGCTGGGGCCGCAGCCGGGCTGGCCTTTGGCGTCGAGCGGCGGTGGCCTCGCATCGGTACCTACTCGGCGGGAGCGGCCGCTTCGGCGCTGGTTTCGGCTGTGGGCGTCCTGTCGGTCATGGGCAGGCCGCTCAACCTGGACCTCGGGGACCTCTTGGCCTTCGGGCACACCGTCGTGCGGCTCGACCCTTTGGCGGGGCTCTTCCTCACCCTAACGGGCGGTCTCGGGGCCCTGGTGTCCGTAGCCCTCAGCAGCGGGACGGGATCCCCGCGACGGGTGGGCACCCGCGCCACGGGGGCGGGCTACATGGTCTTGCTGGCCGCCGTGACCGTAGTAATCATCGCTGCAGACGCCTTCACGTTCTTGTTCGCATGGGAAGGCGTGACCGTCGCCTTCTACGTGCTCTCCGCGGCGACCCGAGAGCGCGCGGACCAGCCGGACGCGGCCTGGGCCACCGCCGCCATAGGCAAGGTGGGCGGGGCTGCCCTGCTCTTCGGGTTGCTTCTACTGGCTGGCGCCTCGGGCTCTTTCGGCTTCGCTTCTTGGGCCGCCGTCCACCCGGGCGGGCTGCACGACACGGCCTACGCCCTGGTCGTCTTCGGCTTCGCCACCAAGGTGGGCCTGGTCCCGTTCCAGGTCTGGATGCCTCGGGGGTACCCGGCCGCCCCGGGAGCGGTGCGAGCGGCGATGGCCGGCATGGCCGTGAACGTCGGGTTCTACGGGATGTGGCGCTTCCTTGGCCTACTCGGCCGGCCACCCGAATGGCTGGCGGTCACCGTGCTCGTCCTCGGGGGCGTGACCGCGTTGCTCGGCATAGCCTTCGCCGCCGTCCAAGCCGACATCGACAGGGTCCTCGCTTACTCGAGCGCTGAGAACGGCGGCCTCATCGTGGTCGGCTACGGCCTAGCTTTGGCGGGCGCTTACGCGGGCAACAGTTCCCTCGTTGCCGTTGGGCTGCTGGCCGGGTCGCTGCAAGCGCTCGCCCACGCTGTCGCCAAGTCGGGGCTGTTCCTGGCCGCCGCCGACTTCGAGGCGGTGACCGGCACGACATCCCTGGACCAGCTCTCGGGCATGGCGCGTTCACGGCCCTGGAGCTCTCTCTCGCTCGCCGCTTCGGCCGTGACCCTCGCGGGGCTTCCCCCCACGGTCGGCTTCGTCTCGGAATGGTTCATCTTCGAGGCCCTGATGCAGCAGTTCCGGCTCCGAGACCTCGCTTTACGCCTGGCTACCGCCAGCGCAGGCGCCCTCGTTGCCCTCACGGCAGGCGTCGCCGCCTTGACGTTCGTACGTCTGGTCGGCTTCACCGTCATGGGCGGCGCCGACCGGGCGACCCAGGCCCGGGGTGCCGACGGCAATGGCGTCGCGGCGAAAGTGCCCATGGCCGCGGTCCCCGTCCTCTGCCTGGGCCTTGCCGCTTTCGCCCCATGGGTGGTGCGTTTCCTGGCCCGAGGCCTTGCTCCCGACGTGCCCAGCGCCGTGACCCTCGGTGCCCTCAAATCGCCATGGGTCCTCCAGCCTGTCTTCGGCAATTTCTCAGCACTGTCGCCGAGCTGGCTCTTCATCGCCTTCGCGGTCGGCCTGGTCGCGGTCACCGGTGCCACGGTGCTCGCGTCCAAGGGCAGGTTCCTCTCGGTGCGGCGGGTGCCCCCTTGGCGCTCGGCCACCCCCGGGGTACATGGCGAGGACAGCTACACCGCCTTCGCCTACGCCAACCCTCTCCGTCACGTACTGGCCAACATCCTCGGCACCCAAAAAGAGGTAACCAGGGAGAACGGCTCCAGGGCGCCGGCTGTCGAGGGCGGTGCAGGTGCCGAGCTCAGCGAGGAGGACCACTCCCATGTCTCGTTCAGCGCCAGCGTGGCCGAACCGGTCGAGTCCTATTTCTACCGTCCCGGTCTCAGAGGCTACCTCGCCCTGGTCGCAGCCGCGAAGAGGCTCCAATCAGGGCGCCTGGAGGCCTATGTGGCCTACATGCTGGTGGCGCTGGTGACGCTGCTGGTGGTGGCGGCTTCGGTCCGCTGAGCGCCCTGACCTCGACCTCGGGTGTGGTTGCCCGTGCCGGGGTGCCGTCGGGCGCGTCAACGGGGTCGCGTGAGGCGGTAGAGCTTCGCGACGGCGACAAGACGGTTGTCAGCCAGCCGCCGAGGTTGTCGATCGCGTTTCGGCGGCCTAGGCGTCCGGCGGGCCGTCGCCACCGTCGGCGTGTCGATGGCCGCGGCCCGGGCCATATCGGTCACTGCCGGCGTCCCGTTGTGGAGCACTTTCGCCAGCCCGGGCACGGCCCCGCGCCTGCCCGTCCCTCACTTCAACGTCGTCAACGGCGGCGTGCA
>DATJMJ010000082.1:0-4529 GCA_035508795.1 Acidimicrobiales bacterium | reverse complement strand
GGCGGCGAAGGCCCACTCGATGTCCCTGGCCGGCCCGTAAACCTCCTCGCACGTCGTGGCCAAGCGGTGAAGCTCGCTCAGCTGCGTGTCGTCGAGGCAAAGCTCTTCAGCGCGAGCCGAGCCGATTTGCTCTTCGGCCGTGCCACCGTGCGGGAGTGCCCGGACGGCCAGGTTTTTGAACCCGGGCGTACGTTCTTTGACGTTGCCGTGATGATCGAGGCGGAAATGGTCGGGTATGACACGTCCAGAGACGACCGCCTCCCCTAAGCCCCAGCTTGCCTCGACCACGAGCTCGTCGGACCCGTCGATCGGGTTGCGTGTGAACATCACGCCGGCGCTTTCCGGCTCGAGGAGCGCCTGCACCACCACGCCCACGCTCGGGCGGGTAAAGCGGCCGACTCGCTGGCGGTAGGAAATCGCCGCATCGGAATTGGCCGACCACCAGACATCGCGCACAGCGGTGCTCACGTCATCGACCGTGGGCACGTTGAGCAGCGTCAGGTGCTGCCCGGCGAAACTGGCCTCGGCGCCGTCTTCGTCGACCGCCGAGGAACGTACGGCCAACGGCCCTCCGAGCGGGCGCAGGAGGGCCTTCAGATCGTCGATGGCTCTCGCGTCCCCGCTGGCAACAGCTTCGACGACGGGACCGGGAAGCGCCACGCCTGGTGGCACGGGGAGGCCTGCCCGAGCCGCCTCTCCCAAGCCGACGGCCTTGGACCCGTACACGGAATGGTCGCGGGCCTCATCGAGGGGCACGGCGCCGTTCACCCCAGGACCACTACTTCCCCCTTGGCGCCATCGACCCGCACCCTGGCCCCGTCGGCGATCAGGTTGGTCGCCTCGCGTGTCCCGACGACGCTCGGGATCCCGTACTCGCGTGCCACGATCGCGGCGTGCGACAGCAGACCACCACGGTCTGTCACGATCGCTCCGATGAGGGGCAGCAAGATGTTGAACGCCTCTGAAGTCGATTCGGTGACGAGGACGTCGCCTTTTGCGATCCGGTCGAAATCGCCCGGCCCGTTCACTCGCCGGGCCGGGCCCTCGTACGAGCCCGGGCTGGCGGCGAGACCGCGGACCAGGTGTTCTTCGTGCTCTGCCTCCGACGCCCCGAACATCTGCCCGATCACGATCCCCATGGCGCGCATCATCCGCCGGGGCGCCGGGGGTAGGCCCGAGGGGTCTGGCGGCGGTGAGGGCGGGTCGCCCAAGTGCTGCGGGGCGTCCTTGGCAGTCAGCGATGTCCGGAGCCGGTACCTCCCTGCCAGCTCGTCGGCGGTTGGGGCCGAGGTCCCGGACAGGAGCGAGGCCATCTCGTCGAAGTCGGCGTCGACGAGGTGCTCGGCGTCGTGCAGGCGCCCCCTCTCCACGAGGCGAGTGCCGCAGGAGATCACGGCGCGCCGCATGATGCCCGATGCCCAGATATCGCTGAAAACACCTCGCTCGTCACGGATCTTGTAGGTGAGCCGTGCTTCCTCGAGGAGCTCGTCGAACTGCTGGCGGTGCTCTGTGGGCACCTTTCCGCGGACATCTTGGGTACGGGCCTCCACGCCGGCACTCGCGTCAACCGGAGGCTCGACTGCTACGCGCATCGCGCGCACCAAGGCGTCCGGCAGCTCCAGCGCGTAACGGCCCGAAATGTCGAAGCCGTCCACAAGGCGGTACCCGACGAGGTCGAGGTAGGCCGAGGCCGCTGAACCGGCATCACCCGGGAGCGCGCGCAACCTCTCGAGCAGAAGGCCGGCTTCTTCGTCCGACTCCAAAAGTCGTTGGGCGGAGGGGTCTTTCACGAGCGCCGCCCTCAGGTCGTCCAGCTCGGCCGAAGCGCCCGCTGATACGGGGGCGGCGCCGCGGAGCAGCCCAAGCAGTTCGGGTGCTGCGATGCCTGTCCAATCGCCGACGTGTGCCAGGAAATCTCCTGTGGGCACAGAGGCTGCGCCCGTGAAACGCATGTGCTGGTAAGTCATTTCGGCATGGTGGTCCCGGCACTTTGTCAGGTAGGAAAGCAACTCCGCGTCGGGCAAGCCCAATGGGTCGACGGACTGGAGCGCTCGATGAGCCTTTACCGAGGCGGGTTTGAAAGTCTCATCCCATTCGGTCAGCTGCTGCCGCCATGCCTTCTCGCGAAAGACCGTCTCGGTCCTCTGGAAACGCTCTGGCGCATCTTCGCGGGCTACTGGCACGGTGGACGTATAGCAGAAGCCGTTGACGTACTTGTAGTCGAGATGGTCGAGCAAAAGCCCGTAAAACCGCGTGAACTCGCGGAAACCCCGCTTGAACGGCTCGGGGTGCGCGCTCGAGAAATAACGCGTTACGGGGCGCGGGAAGTGCACTGCATCGAGCTCCCATGAGCCCGGGCCTGGTGGCTCGAAATGCATTTTGGCGGCTCCTTCAACGGAAGTCATCGGTCCCCCTGTCTCATCGACCTATTGGTTGCCCCGCCGCCCTGTTGCCCTGGGCGGCTCTGGTGCCCGAGAGTATAGGCCCCCCGGGTCAGCGTGGACCTGTTAAGCACGCCCCCAAAGGTCGCCAAGGCGGTCCCCGGAGCGATAGCCGCACATTTCGGCCAGTCCGGCGGCTGCCGCGAAGTCGCGGGCCACGCGACCCGGCTCATGGGCGTCGCTGCCAAATGACACTGCACCCCCGCCCGCCTCGTGCCACCACTTCAACAGGGTCACAGGGACGGGTGTGCGGGTGTTGACCTCGAGCGCGCGCCCGGACCCCGCCAGTGCCTCGAGGACGGCTCGTGCTTCGTCTTCGACCATCAGCCAGTCAAAGGGCCCTTCCCGCCAGTACTCGGGCCGGCGCAACGGGTAGTCGAGGTGAGCGAGCACGGCGAAAGGAGCGTCGCTGGCGGCGAGCTGCCTGGCTTCGTCCAGGTAGCCCCGGACGACATCGAGCGCCGGGCGCTGGCGGTAGGCCACGGTTACCTCGACCCTGCCTTGCCGGGACAGGTCGAGCAGCGTATGGACCGAGCCGAGCACCCGGTCGAAGTCGCCGCTCGCCAATAGGCGAGCTGTCTCGGCAGGGTGCAGGTGCGGCTCGCTCAACTCGACGCCGGAAAGGATCTGCAGCTGCGGGAAGCGCTCCCGGCAAAGCCTGATGCACCCGAGATAGCCGTCTACCTCGAGCGGCCTGGCGATGAGGACGTCGTCGACGACGCTGGCGCTCGTCCCTTTTTGGACTGTGGCGCCGTGCATGTTCCAGTGAGTCCAGTCAGCGTGCTCGGTGAAAGCGACTGTGGGCACTCCCAGCTCGACGGCCCGTGCAGCGGTCCGCTCCATGTCGCCACGCGGGGCGTCCCAGGACCACTCGCTGTGGACGTGGCTGTCGCCGGGGAGCACCCTGGCAATGTACTCGGCGTTGGCCCAGTCAAAGGTTTTGAGGTTTGGCGTAGGGTCGTTGCGGGACAACCTGATGAGATTGGCAATTTCCTACCGACTGCAGCTGTGCCAATGAGCCAGGTGGGCTCAGGCCCTCCGGCTGCCCGCCCGCCGGGGACCGAAAAGCCGCGGCGCTTCCGGCCCCAGCTTCGCTACGAGCTGGTCAGTTGCGGCTTGAACGGCCACGAGCTGCTCGGTACGGACGCCGCGCGGCTGCGGCTCCAGGACGCGATATTCGCCCGCCAGGACGAGGGGTTCCGGTGGTACCGGTGCCTGCGCTGCGACGCCTGGCTACCCCTGCCCAACCCGGAGCGGCCGGCGGTGGCCGTCCCGCCCGAAAGAGACGAGGTCCAACTACCGCTGAGGGGCCGGCCCTTGCGGGACCGCTACGTGCTGCGCCTCATATCCGCCGAGCGTGCCGTCCACGTGGTGGTCCTTGGAGCCCTGGCCGCGGCGATCTTCGCCTTCGCGGCCCATCGTGGTCGTTTGCACGACCTTTACACCCGGGTCCTGAGCGACCTGCAGGGGGGGCTCGGCGGACCGGTGTTCGGACCTCACTCGGGCGTGATCTCCGACCTCAACCGGCTGTTCGCCTTGACCCAAACCGAGCTGGACGTTGCCGGCGTGGCGCTGAGCGCTTACGTGGCTGTCCTTGCTTGCGAAATGGTCGGGTTGTGGTGGGCCCGGCGCTGGGCCGAGTACCTGACGTTCGTCGAGACGAGCGTCCTTGTCCCCTTCGAGATCTACGAGGTCGCCGGTGGCGTTTCCGCTCTCAAGTTGCTCACCTTGGTGCTCAACCTGGCTATCCTTGCCTACTTGCTGGTGAGCCACCGTTTGTTCGGCCTTCGCGGCGGAGCAGCGGCTGAGCGCGCCTTGAGTGATAAGGACACAGGTTGGCCACCATTGGAGCTGGCTACGCCTGCGGGGCTCCGTGTCCCGCCGCCGCCGCCCCCCGGAGAGGCGGGTGGCCTGGGCTCAGTTGCTCCCACGGGTGTAGAACGCGGCTGACCCGAGGATGGTCGCGATCAGCGACTCCTCGGAGGCGCCCCGAGCCAGCTGAGCCACCCAGTACTTCAGCTCCGCCTGATCGGGGCCGGACCCCAACAGGTGCTTGTACTGCACCTCGACGAAGTCCCTCAGGTACTC
>DATJMJ010000081.1:0-15574 GCA_035508795.1 Acidimicrobiales bacterium | reverse complement strand
ATTCGTAAGCCGTCGGCACCCTTACAGCCATGTTATTCGGGCTGCTCAGCAGGACAACTTTTGCGCACTGTCGCAACGAATTGGGCAATTTAGGACTTAGGGCCCATTGTGCAGGAAACGGAGCCCCCGAAAACTGGAAGGCGGTTTTGCTCTGGGAGTCACTGACCACGCGCGCCCAGCGGTTTCAATTCGATTGGGCGCCACGAGTGCCATTTTGATCTCAGTTCGGCATATAAGGCCGCCCGCAGCCGCTCCCCACTGATCACAAGCAATTTGATGCGCTGGTAATTGGGAGAGACCCCTCCCGCCGCGTGCTGGTTTATCCGTGGCCTCCGGCATGCAAATCGATCCCGTGTGCCTCGCGATGATGAGGGGCACCATCCACCTCGTGAGCGCTCGGGACGCAACCCCGCTGAGGCCCCTCCTCCAGCCGACGGGCCCGCGAGGTCGCCGGCGGCAACGTTCGGCGAGCAGCACATTATGGTCAGGGTGGTGAGACGCCCGGCTCCCGGTGCTGACACCCCGACGATGTACCTCATGGTGGGCTTAGCAGCATCTGGCAAGACGACGCGCGCCAAGGAGATCGAGCGGGACTGCAATGCCCTGCGCATGACGCCTGACGAGTGGATGATCCCGCTGTTCGCCGACATGGGCCCGCGGCCGTTCGGCGAGTCGCTAGCGGGCGTGAAGCGGGACATCCTCGAGGGGCGGCTGATCTGGGTGGGTCTCCGGGCCCTGCAAGTGGGTACCAACGTTGTCCTCGACTTCGGCGTTTCGACGAGAAATGAGCGATCTGCCCTCCACCACCTCGCGCTCGCCGCCGGAGCCCGCTTCCAGCTCGTCTACCTGGAAGTTGACGACCACGAGCAAGTCCGCCGGGCCCTGGTACGAAACGCCCGGGAAACAGCCACCGCCTTTGCCATTACGCCGGCAGAACTGCGGTTGTTCCGCGAACACTTCGAGGTGCCGGACGAGGCGGAGCTCACCGCGCGCACTCCTGGTCCTCCGCCTGCGGGTTACGGTACTTGGGAGGAATGGGCGGCTGAGCGCTGGCCTACCTCCCTGCCGTAACCCATTTCGACGTCCGGAGCTCGTACAGCCCTTCGCCTACCTTTGCCAGACCGAGACATGCGAGGAGCTTTCTCCCGTAAAGGGCGCGCGGTCCCAACCCGCCCACCGGTGCCGGAGCGACAAACCGGCAAGCTTCGCCATCAAGTCGAGCTCGGACGGCCACACATAACGGAAGGGGACCTCGAGTTCGCCAACTCCGGAGCTGCTCGCGAAGAAGTGATGGGAAACCGCCCGTTGGGCCACCAGGTCGACGTAGCGGTCATAGCCGACGTAACCGGGGGCATGGGAGAAGACCCGGGCGTCCTCACCCGGCGGAAGACGCCGCAGGTCGGGTACCCCGACTTCCACGACGAACGAGCCACCCGGCGCGAGGTGCGCCGCCGCGTTGGCAAAGCACGCGACCTGCTGGTCCTGGGTGACGAGGTTCCCGATGGTATTGAACACGAGGTAGACGAGGCGAAAGACCCCGACCCCGTCCACCCGGGTGGAACACATGTCGCCGATCGTGACCGGGATCCGGCCAGCGCCTGGCTTGGACCGGAGACGGTCGGCCATTGAGGTGGACAGTTCGATCCCCGACACTGGTACGCCCCGGGCAGCGAGCGGCAATGCAATGCGGCCCGTGCCTATTGCGAACTCGAGGGCTGCGCCGTCCCCGGCGAGCTCGGCGAGAGCGTCGACGGTCCGGGCGATCACCTCGGGGTCGAACTCCGGCCCGGAGCCGTCGTCGTAGCGCGCAGCGACGGCCTCGCCGAAGTAGTTGGGCAGCATGCCCCGATCGTCACACCAATGCCTCCCGACGGCAATCGATTTGCGGGCCCCGGACCGACCTCCGCTTTGGCCGAAGCGGGTGTCGCGGTCTAGGGCGGTCCTGGTGAGCCCTAGTACGCGCACTCGGTCCGATGAAACCCACCGCGCGCAGACGTCCAATTGATTGTCGCTGCCCTCCCGTGGCCGAGGGCCATAGGCAACAGCATCGGAAAAAGTAGGAGGAGGCGGAGGACGATGAACCCGACAGCTCGCAGGATGTTCGAGCTCGTAGAGCCGATTGGTCTAATCCCTTACACAACTGACGAACCCAACGAGACAATGTTCGACTTGGGTTTCACCAATTACTGGGACATCTACTTCGCGGGACGGGCCGCCCCGCTCGGGCTCACCCCGGCCGAGGTGGTGGACGCCCTTTTCTACAACTTCGCCCCCGGCGAGGTTGCTCGCCACATCCCCAACGTGTGGCTCACCACTACGCCTCAAGCGGCGATCGCCGCTCGCCAAGCGGGTTGCGTGAAAGCGCTGCGCCGGATCCTCGGCGACCGAGTCGATGCTCCTGTCTTAGCCCGCTCCGCCGGACTGTTGATGAAAGCGGCGACGAGCGCGCCGTTCGAGGGCCGGCCGATGTACGCCGCGCTGCGGGCGGTCCCGGTCCCCGACGAGGTCGTGGGCCGCCTCTTTCACGCGGCTTCCCTACTGCGCGAGCACCGTGGGGACGGGCATATCGCTGCCTTGATGAGCGAAGGCGTCGGGGGCCTCGAGGCTCACGTCCTCGCAGCTCTCGACATGAACATGCCCGCGGGCAGGTTTGGGCGCCTCCATCACCTCCCGGGAGCGCAGCTCGCCGCCGTTGTCGGTGCGATGCGCCGTCGCGGCCTGATCGGGGAAGACGGTTGGCTGAGCGAGCAGGGTCGCGGTGTCAAAAAAAGGGTCGAGGCGCTCACCGACGACCTCGCAGCGGCGCCCTACGAGGGCCTCGAGCCGGACGAGCTAGAGGAGCTCATATCCGCCCTCGAGCAGCTAGCCCCGCTGCTTCTTGCCGCCCAGGACTAACCGTCGATCTGGCGGTTTTCCCCTTGTCGGAGAACGGTTCCTCCGACAATGCATAACCGGAAATGCATAACCGGACATCTAGGGCTTACATGGGGCCACAACCCGTTAGATCATTGCGACTTGGACTTTGGCCGCTTGGTTAGCCAGCTGTTCGAGGTCGGCCTTGTCCACCGTCGCTACGATCGCCCCGCCGACGAGGTCGGCGACAGCCATGACGAACGCGTCAACGGCCTTGTCCGAGCCCAAGCCGGCACCGCCGAGCAACTGTCCAGCTCGTACGCCGACACGCACGTCGACAGGGTGTACCTCGACGCGCTCGCGACGCAGCCCGGAGAAGACAGCGGCGTCTCGGGGCCGCCCGCGGACGACTTCAGCCAACACCGCGGCGACCGTGGCCACCGGGAGCTCTCGCCGCCTCATCTCGCCGATGAGCGCTCGCACCCGGTCACGTCGGGCTGCTGGTCCATGAGCGAGGCAGGAGATGGCCCCACTGTCAAGCAGGAGCATCAGCTGGCACGACGCGAAGGTAGAGGCTCGCCGCGCCCCGAGTCCCAGCGCTCGACGACCTGCGCGGCCCACTCCAGTGTCTCTGGCGGTACCGGCCCGTGTTCGCGTTCGAGCTCAGCCAGCCAGTCGTCGACCGCGGCCAGGTGCCTCCACTTGGAGAGGTAGGCGGAGACCGCGCTGTCCACGGCAGCGGAGACACTCCGAGCACCCGCCAAATGACGAAGCTCCTCGAGCTGACCGGCGTCCAGGGTTAGAGTGACCTTCTCCTTAGCCATGACCCGATAGTAGTACCTTCACACCACTTGCCCGCTCTGAGGGCGGCCGCCTTGCCCGAGACGGTACGCACTTACGACCTCAGGCACAGCCACGCCAGCCTGCTCATCGCCAGCACCGCCAAAAAGCTCCGGGGGAGAGACTCGAACTCTCAACCTAGTGGTTAACAGCCACCCGCTCTGCCGGTTGAGCTACCCCGGAAACTCCGCTCAGGCTAGCAGCTGGGTAGCCACCGGCCGCCTGGTAGCACCTCGGCAGGCAAGGGGACGGACCGGCCCGAACCAGCTACCCGAGGTAGTCCCTGAGCTGCCCGCTCCGCACGGGCTGGCGGAGCTTGGCAAGGGTCTTGGACTCGATCTGGCGGACGCGCTCACGGGTGACGCCAAACTCCTTGCCGACCTCCTCGAGCGTCCTTACCTGCCCGTCGTCGAGCCCGAAGCGCAGTCGCACCACCATGCGCTCCCTCTCGGTGAGGTCGGCCAGCACGTTGCGCACCGCGTCGGCGAGCATCGCCCGCGCGGCGGCGTCCCCCGGTGTAAGCCCGGCTTCGTCCTCGAGAGTGTCCGACAGGAGGAAGTCGTCCTCGCCCAGGGGTTGCTCGAGGGAAATTGCGTCCTGGTTTATCCGCAGGATCTCCCGGACCCGCGCCGCGCTCATTTGCGTCCGGGTGGCGATCTCGTCGATGGTGGGCTCCCGGCCCCATTCCTGGATGAGGCTTCTTTCGGCCCCGATCACGGCGTTGATGCTGTCGACGACGTGGACGGGTATCCGGATGGTGCGCGCCTGGTCTGCGATCGCCCGGCTGATCGCTTGGCGGATCCACCACATCGCGTACGTGGAGAATTTGAAACCCTTTGTGTAGTCGAACTTTTCGACCGCACGCATCAAGCCGAGGTTGCCCTCCTGGATCAAGTCGAGGAACGAAAGCCCGCGGTTGCGGTAGTACTTCGCCACCGAGACGACGAGCCGGAGGTTGGCCTCGACCAGGACCTGGCGCGCCACTGCCCCCTCGGCCCTGAGCCGCTCGTCCGCTTCACGCTGCTTATCGAAGATCCGTCGCTTGGTGCTCTTGACCCTGGCCGGGGCACCCCCTGGCCGAGCACCCCCTGGCCCAGCACCCCCTGCAGCGGTACCTGGCGCGGCACCCCCTGGCCCGGCGCCGCCTGGCGCGCCGGTGCCGCCACCCGGCAGGTCCGGCGCGCCGGTGGCCCTTCCCGTTTCTTCTGCCAGGTCGAGCCGGGCAGCCGCGGCCATGCCGGCTTCGACGCACTTGGCGAGAGCGACTTCTTCTTCGGCTGTCAGCAGTTTGACCCTGCCGATCTCCTTCAGGTAAGCCCGGACCGAGTCGGTGCCGCCGGTACCGGCGACGCCGATGTCGAGCTTCAAGCCCGCGACAGAAAGGCCCCGTGCGTTGCGGAACGGGTCGCGCTGCCTCCTGCGCAAGAAGCCGTACCGGCCGGCCTCACCCCCTCCGCCGCCGGCGGCCGCGTCATCCCCATCGGGCCCCAACCCCAGCTCCGGCGCCGGTGCGGCACCCTCGAGCGCGGTTGGCGGCCTTGGCCGCCCGGCCGAACGGCCGGCCTCCCGGACGGCGTCGGCGGCCAGGGTATCGAGGCCCTCGTCGGAGAGGATCTCACCGTTGTCGCGCCACTCGATCCCCTCGGCCTTAACCCGGCCAACTACGGCCGAGATCAGTTCGGGGCGCAGCTCGACTCCCTCGAGCACCGCCATGAGGTCGTCGGGGGTCAGGTAGCCGCGTTCGCGGCCGATCACCAGGAGGGCGATGAACTCAGCTGTCGGCTCACCCGAAGCTGCGAACGGCGCTCTCACCCGGCTCCAACGCCTTCTTCCAAGGAGGCTGACCTGGGCTCCACCTCGGGAGCCCCCAGCAACAACGCTAGCAATTGAGCCTCCGAATTCGCGAGGCGCCGCTCGAAACCGGGGCCAGGTTCCACGCCCCGCAGCGTCTGGAGGCACAGCTGGAGCTGCTTTGCCCGCGCTGACAATTGTGCGGCCCCCTCGCGCTCACCACCGGGGAGAGAACCGCCCCCGACCGCCTGGCGCTGGATCTCCGAAAGAGCCCGGACGGCTGCCCTATCGAGGACTCGCCGCAGGACGTCGTCGGGGTCCTCGCTGGTGTCGACCATGGCCAATTGCCCGAGGAGGTCGGCTACCTCTGGCCCGGCGCCTTCGATGGCGTCATGGAGCGTCATGGCCGAAGCGAGCTCTTCGTATGCGGCGCGCGCCAGTTCCGAGTTGAAAAGGGCGGCTTCGAGGCGGCCTGCCACTTTCTCGGGATGGTGGACTGCGAGGCGGAGGGCCTCCAGTTCGGGAGGGGGCACCGGCGGGCGCGCTGGAGGTCGCCGCTGGCCGGGGCCGGCCGGGGCCTCGCCCGGGGCACGCTGGGGAGCGCCGTCCGCCGGGCCCTCGCCGCCGCCTCGAGACCCAGCGCCGCCAGGGCGCCCACCCGCCGGGGCCCGCACCGGGGCCGTGCGCAAGGCTCGCAGTTGCTCGGGGCTCAGCCGGCAGCGGTCGGCAACCTGCATCAGGTACTGGTCCTTCACAAGTGGGTCGGGGTGCTCCGAGATCATTGCCAGTGCCGACTCGGCCGTCTTGGCGCGCCCCTCGGGGTTGCGAAGGTCGGCGGCCTCGAACAGGCGGCGCAGCCTGAAACCGAGGTAGGGCACCGCGTCCATCACGGCCTTTTGAAGGCCCCCAGGGCCACGGCGCGCGACGTCGGCGGGGTCGGCGCCCGCCGGCAGGGCGACGACGGAGATATCTATGTCGAAGCGCCGCTCCCACTCGTAGAAACGCTCGGCCGCTCCCTGGCCGGCTGAGTCAGCGTCGTAAGCAAGCACGATCCTGCGGGAAAACCCGACGAGGAGCTTCACGTGGCCCTCCGCGAGCGCCGTGCCGCAGGTGGCGACCGCCTCGGTCACACCCGCCGCGTGGAAGCCGATGACGTCGGTGTACCCCTCGCACACGACGACCAGGCCGCGCTCGACTATCGCGCCCTTGGCCCAATTGAGCCCGTAAAGTACCCGGCTTTTGTCGTAGAGAGGGGTGGTCTGGGTGTTCTTGTACTTCGGCCCGGCGGCGCCGGGGAGCACGCGGCCGCCCATCCCGACCGGGTGGCCGGCGGCATCGAATATGGGAAAAAGTACCCGCCCCCGGAACGAGTCGTTCATCCGGCCCGCCTGGTTGCGGAAGGCAAGCCCCGCTTCGCCGAGCAGGTCCAGGGGAGCCCCCAGCTCGCGCGCCAGCGTGTCCCAGCCCTCGGGGGCCCAGCCGAGGCGGAACTGCTTGACGGTCGCTGCGTCGTAGCCGCGCTCGCGGCGCAGGTAGCTGCGCGCCCTTGCCGCGTCGGGCGAACTGAGCAGCCGTTCGTGGTACCAGGCGACGGCCTTTTCCATGACCTCGGCGAGTTTCGCCGAGCGTTTGCGGGCCCCCGTCCCCCCCGGGTGGTCCGTGCCGTCGTAGCGCAGCGTTATCCCCGTACGCGCCGCGAGCGCCTCAACGGCGCCGGGGAAGTCCATGTGCTCGGTCTCCCGGAGGAACGAGATCGCGTCTCCCCTGGCCTGGCACCCGAAGCAGTAGTAGCGCCCGAGCTCGCCGTTGACCGAGAACGAAGCCGTATTTTCGCTGTGGAACGGGCAAAGCCCGACCCAGCGTGTCCCAACCCGGCGGAGCGCCACCTTCTCCGAGATGAGCTCTACGAGATCGGTCGCCGAACGTGCCCGCTCGACGTCTTCGGCGACGATCCCCACGGGCCCAGGATAAGTCGCCCCGCCGACGAGCCGGCCTCGCCACCGGTAGACCAGGCCGCCCGCAACGGGTCAGCCGGCTGCTACCAGGCGATCCTCGAGGTCACTACCTCGGCTAACCGGTCTATCGGTACCCGCTCCTGAGTGGTCGAATCGCGGTCCCGCACCGTTACCGCTTTGTCTTCGAGCGAGGTGAAATCGACGGTCACGCACAACGGCGTCCCGATCTCGTCCTGCCTGCGGTAGCGGCGGCCGATCGAGCGGGTGTCGTCGTAGTCGCACATCGCCACTGGCTGCAGGAGCGCGAGGACCTCCTGGGAAAGCGGCACAAGCGTGTCCTTTTTGGAGAGGGGCAGGACGGCTACTTGGTAGGGGGCGATCCTCGGGTGCAGCCGGAGGACGGTCCTGGGCTCCCCGCCCACCTCGTCTGTGCTGTAGGCGGCGATCAGGAAGGCCATCATCGTGCGCGCCACGCCGGCTGCGGGTTCGATCACGTAGGGGACGTACCGCTCGCCAGTCGCCGAGTCGAAGTACTCGAGCGTCTCCCCGCTCGCCTTGGCGTGCGCCTTCAAGTCGTAGTCGGTCCGGTTGGCGATGCCCTCGAGCTCGCCCCAACCCCAGGGGAAATCAAACTCGACGTCGGCCGTCTCGACCGAATAATGCGATAGCTCCTCTTGCTCGTGGTTGCGCAGGCGGAGCATCTCGCGCCCGATGCCGAGGCGCACGTACCATTCGAAACGCTCGTTGCACCAGTACTTGAACCACTCTCCCGCGTCAGCGGGCGGGACGAAGTACTCGAGCTCCATCTGCTCGAACTCACGGGTCCGGAAAACGAAGTTGCCCGGCGTGATCTCGTTGCGGAAGGACTTGCCTACCTGCGCCGTGCCGAAGGGAGGGCGAAGGTGCTCGCTCTGGAGCACGTTGGCAAAGTTGACGAAATGGCCCTGAGCCGTCTCGGGCCGCAAGTAGGCCACGGCACCCTCGTCCTCGACGGGGCCGGCAAAAGTCTTGAACATCAGGTTGAACGGGCGGGCCTCGGTGAAGTTTTGCCCGCCACAGCTGGGGCAGGTGAGCGCCCCGTCCTCTCCCGCCACGAGATGGTCCGCCCGCCAACGCTGCTTGCACGAGCGGCAGTCGACGAGCGGGTCGGTGAAGTTCTCGAGATGGCCCGAGGCTTGCCAGATTTTAGGGCTGGACAGTATGGCGGCATCGAGGCCGACGACCTCGCGGCGCAACTGGACCATCGAGCGCCACCAAGCGTCCTTCACGTTGCGCGACATCAGCACGCCAAGAGGCCCGTAGTCGTAAGTGGAGCGGAAACCGCCGTAGATTTCGGCCGAGGGCCACACAAAACCGCGCGACTTGCACAGGCGCACGAGTTCTTCCATGGTGACGGGCATTGGGGGAAGGCTAGTCGGCTGAAGTCGCAGGTGGCCGCCCGGCGCCCGTGGTCGGGGCCGTTGGCCCGGCCCCTAACCTGCCCGGCCGCAGGAACCTCAGGTTGCTTGCAGGACTTGGAGCGCCCGGAGCCGCCTCTCGAGATGGTGCTCGAGCGAAACGGTTGCGAGGTGGGCCACCTCGGCGGTCATCGAGCTGGCCGGCATCTGGAGGGCCTTCACGAGGCGGCCGCCGAGGATCCAGCCGATGAGCTCTAGCGCCGCCGGGCTGATCCCGTTGCCACGCCGGCAGTCGCGGCACAGGGCACCACCTTCGGCGATATCGAAAGCTACGAGTTCTTTTGCCGGCGGCTCATCCCCGCAACGGGCGCACGCGTCGAGCATCGGGCCCGCCCCGTCGAGGGAAAGGAGTTTCCAGTAAAACGACGCAACCACAAGAGGTCCCGGGTTTTCCACCAGGGTGCGCAGCGCCCCGACGAGCATCTGGTAGAGCGGCGCTGACGGCTCCCGTTCCTGGGCCACTTGTTCGGTGGCCTCGGCCATTGCCAGGCCTTGCGCCAGCCGGCTCAGGTCCTCGTGGAGAGCCCGCCACGGCTCGATTACCTCGGCCTGGCTCACGGTGTCGAGCTCGCGGCCCTCGTAAAGGAGCAGTTCGACGTTGCTCAACGGTTCGAGCCGGCCACCGATCCTGCTCTTGGTGCGCCGGACCCCCTTTGCGACCGCCCTCACCTTGCCGTGCCCGACCGTGAGCAGCACGATGATCCGGTCGGCTTCGCCGAGCTTGTAAGTCCGCAGGACTACCCCACGGTCACGGTATAGCGACATGCGTGTAGTTATCTTCGCACGCCCGGGGCGCCGAGTGACGGGAATGGCCCAAGCAGTGAGAGCCGGGCTTCAGGAGGGCAGGCCGCCCTCGTCGCGCTGGCCGGCGGTGAGGCCGAAACGGCGCTCGCGCTGCTGGTACTCCCAGACCGCTTGGCGCAGGTGCTCGCGGCGGAAGTCGGGCCAGAGCACGTCCATGAAGACGAGCTCGCTGTACGCGATCTCCCAGAGCAAGAAGTTGGAGATGCGGTACTCCCCCGAAGTCCTGATGAACAGGTCCGGGTCGGGCATCTCGGGCTCGTAGAGGTGCCGGTGGAGCATGCGCTCGTCCACCTGGTCGGCTTTCACGCCACGGGCGATCATGGCCCGCACCGCGTCCACTATTTCTGCGCGGCCGCCGTAGTTGAACGCCACCGTGAGGGTCATCGAGCGGTTGCGCCGGGTGAGCTCGGTCGTGTCGTCCATCCGGCGCAGCACCGACCTCGGCACCCGCCAGTCCCGCCTGCCTGCGAAGCGGATGCGGACCCCAAGAGCATGCAGCTCGTCACGCCGCCGGGTGAGGAGGTCGTCGGCGATGACGCTCAGGAGGAAACGGACCTCGTCGTGGGGCCGTTTCCAGTTCTCGGTCGAAAATGCGTACACCGTGAACCATTCGATGCCGAGCTCGAGCGCACCCTTGGCAGCGTCGAGCAGGGCCTCCTCACCGGCCTTGTGGCCTTCGGTGCGCGGCAGCCCCCGTTTTGTCGCCCAGCGGCCGTTGCCGTCCATCACGCAGGCCACATGGCGCGGGATCCTCTTCGGGTCCAGGTCGGGCCCGGATATGGCTGCCATAACGTCCACGCTTGAAAGCTACTGCCGGGGCGGTTGGCGGTCCTCTATCTCCCACGCGTGGTCGAGGACATGCCAGATCAAGCGCCTGGAGGCGTAGCGCGGCGGCCAGCCCGGTTTGGCGGTGGGAAGGACCTTGCCCGAGCGGCACCAAGCGAGGAGGGAGTCGCGGTTGGACGCCACGGCACTTACGTCGCCCGGGGCCGGGACCGGCAGCTTCAGGCCGATCCTGCCGGCGAACATCTGCTCGGCGCCGCTTACGTGGGCGACGATCGCATCCCTGTCCCGGCCCCCGCCGCGGGGGCCTTTGCGCAACGCCGGGAGCGACCGAGCGGCGGCTTCGTCGAAGATCGACCAGGCCGCCCCGAGCAGAGCCGCGGTCCGCTTGGCCTCGCCCCGAGCCAGCGGTGCCGAGTCGCTGTCTAGGAGGGCCGTCGGGACGCCGAAATCGGCACCTCCCGAGCGAGTGGGTACCCGCTCGACGACCTCCCACTCTTGCCCGGGATAGAAAGCAACGGACGCCCGGGCGGCAACATCGGCGTAGCGGGGCAGGTAGGAGCTGAGCATGGCGAGAGCGTCCTGCTCGGTCTTGGCGACGCGGGCGAGCCCGGGCCACGCCAGGCTGCAGGCGAAGGCACGCTTTGCCCCTGTTTCGACGTAGACCGGGCTCGGGGTCATCGCCTTGCGACGGCGGCACTAACTGCGACGGCGCTACCCCCCCGCGCGATCTTCGGTGCCCGTCGCCGGGGCGGCAGGCTGGGCGGCCTCGGGCACGATCAGCACGCTCGTGATCCTGCGGCGGTTGACTTTGTCGGCCACAAGCCGGTACCCGTTGACGGCAACGGATTCGCCTTCCACCGGTACGTGGCCGAGCAGGCTGTAGACAAGGCCTCCCACCGTGTCCCAGTCCCCCTCGGGAAGCTCGAAATTCCCGAGTTCGTTGACCTCGTCGATCGAGAGGGCACCGTCGGCTCTCAAGTGGCCGTCGTCCAGGTACTCGACCCGCGGCCGGTCGACGTCGTACTCGTCGGAGATCTCGCCCACGAGCTCCTCGATGACGTCCTCGAGCGTGATGAGCCCCGCCGTCCCCCCGTACTCGTCGACGACTATCGCCAGATGGAACTTGCCTGCTTGCATCTCGCGCATCACTTCTGCGATCCGCTTGCTGTCCGGCACGAACTGCGGCTGGCGCACGACCTCGGTCACCGGGTTGTCGAGCAAGCCTTCACGCTCGGCTCGCATCAAGTCCTTCACGTACGCGATCCCCACGATGTCGTCGATCCCCTGGCCGTACACCGGGATCCTGCTGAAGCCCGCCGAGGCGGCGGCATTCGCCGTGTCCCTCACCGATGCCGTCGAGGGCACCGCCACCATGTCCGGCCTCGGGACCATCACCTCGCGGGCCACGGTGTCGCCGAAATCGATGATGGAGTGGATCAATTTGCGTTCTTCCCGCTCGATCACCTCTTCCTCCGCTGCGGTATCGGCCATGGCGAGCAGTTCGTCCTCGGTGACGTAAGGGCCTTCCTTCAAGCCTTTCCCGGGCAGCACGAGGTTGGCCACCTTGATGAGGCCGTGCGTCGCCCACCTCATCGGCGGGAAAGTGACCAGCCCGACCACGAAAGGGGCCATGAAGAGGGCCGCCCGCTCGGAGTGCTGCACCGCCCAGATCTTGGGCGCCAGTTCGGCGAACACGAATATGACGACTATTTCGAAGGCGGTCGCAACTACCACGCCCCACGGCCCGAAAACCCGGTCCGAGACGACCCCGACCATGGTGGCGGCAACGAGGGTGCATATCTGGAGCGCGAACAAGACGACCGGCAGCGTGCGCTCGGGATGCTCCACCAACCGGAGAAGCGAGGTAGCCCCTCGCCTTTTTCCTTCGACGAGAGCCATTGCCTTCACCTTCGACATCCGGGTGAGGGCAGTCTCGGAAAGAGCGAAAAGGGCGGAGGACAGTATGAGCACGACGGCAACAACTACGAGCACCGTGTCGGTGCCCGAGAAACTTGCCGTGGCTCCCGCTCCAAGGCGGCTTGCGGCTAGCACAATTATCCCTGGCTGGGAGAGCCTTCTCCGCCAGCTTCGGCCCCGGCTTCGGGTGCGGCTTGGGGTGCCGGCCCGGCTGCCGCTCCCGCTCCCGCTCCGGCCTCGGCCGCCGCCAAGGGGCCTCCTCCCGACTGCGCCTCCCTGACCGGCCCCCAGGTCTCAGGGCGCAGCGGCGAATAGTGGCGCGCGAGCAGTTCCCGCTCCTTTGCCTCCATTTCCTCAGCCTCTTCGTCGTCGTCGTGGTCCATCCCCATCAGGTGGAGCAACCCGTGGACGACAAGCAGTGCCAGTTCGTCGTCATAATTACCTGCATGCTCGGGCGCGTTGCGAGCAGCGACCGCCGGGCAGATCACGATGTCGCCCAAAAGGACAGGTACGTCCTCGGGTTCCGAGGGCATCCCGGGGCCTGTCCCTCCCGAGTCGGGCGACCGCCCGCTTTCGACAGGCTCCTCGTCGATAGGGAAAGCGAGGACGTCGGTAGGGCCTTCTTTGCCGAGAAAACGCGAATTGAGCTCGGCGATGGAGCTCTCGTCGACGAAAAGGACTGAGAGCTCGGCGTCGCCGCCCAAGTCCTCTTGTTCGAGGACCGCCTCGGCGAGGCGCGCCCAGCGCAAGGTGTCTACGGGGTGGTCAGTCTGCTCGTCGGCAGCAAAGACGTCCACGGCCATCGCAGCTCAGCTGTCCCGGGCGCCGGCACGCGGCTGCGCCTCGCCCGCCCGGCCGGCCGACTCGTACGCGTCGTACGCCGAGACGATGTCGGCCACGATCCTGTGGCGCACAACATCGCGGCTCCCTAGGCGGACGAACTCTATGCCCTCTATCCCGTTGAGCACGCGGTCGAGGTCAGCGAGGCCCGAGCGCCCGCCGGGGAGGTCGACCTGGGTGACGTCGCCGTTGACGACCACCTTTGAGCCAAAACCGATCCGGGTCAGGAACATTTTCAATTGTTCGGGTGTAGCGTTCTGCGCCTCGTCGAGGATGATGAAGCTGCGGTTGAGCGTGCGGCCGCGCATGTAGGCGAGGGGGGCGACCTCCACGGTCCCGTTGTCGAGCAGGCGCCTTGCGCCGTCCGTGCCGAGCATGTCGTAGAGGGCGTCGTAAAGCGGCCTCAGGTACGGGTCGATCTTCGCCATCAGGTCCCCAGGCAGGAACCCCAATCGTTCCCCTGCCTCGACAGCGGGCCGGGTCATGATGATGCGCTCGACCGTTTTGGCCTGGAGTGCCTGGACCGCCAGGGCGACGGCGAGGTAGCTCTTGCCCGTGCCCGCCGGCCCGATGCCGAACGTGACGATGTTGTCCACGATCGCGTCCACGTAACGCTTTTGCCCGCTTGATTTTGGCCTTACCGAGCGCCCTCGGGCCGAGCGGAGGATTTCGGCGGTGAGCACCTCCGACGGCCTTTCGTCGGCGCGCAGGATGTCGATCGTACGGGCGACGACGCCGGGGTCCACCACCTGGCCGCGCTCGAGCAGGCCTCGCAGTTCTTCGACGAGGCGCGCGACGATGGCGGCGTCGTCTCCGTCGATATTGAACTCGTTGCCCCGGGCGATGATCCGGGCCCCGCCGAAGGCGTCCTGGACGGACCGCAGGTTCTCGTTGAGGGGGCCGACCAAGCCGGCCATGAGGTGGTTTGGGACTGTGACAGTTACGGGCACTTGTGTGGACCCAGACTAGAAGACTGCCGCGCAACTTTTGTGAAACAGGTGGCCTCGAGCCCGAAATCCCCCTGCGAGCGGCGCTTAGTCGCGCTGAAAGCCCTGCTCATCGAGCTTGCTCAACCCGGTGGCCAGCTCATCTTCCTCCCGCCGATGACGTGCATGTGCAGGTGCGCGACCTGGGACCCCGAGTTCGGGCCGACGTTGAAAACGAGGCGGTAGCCGCTCCTGGCGACGCCTTCGAGCTCGGCGACCTCCCGGGCGGCGACAGCCATCTCGGCCAGCACTTCGCCATGGTGGAGGGCAAGCTCGGAGGCGTCGGCGATGTGCTCGCGGGGCACGACCAGCACGTGCACAGGTGCCACGGGGTGCAGGTCCCGGAACGCGTAAGCGTTAGGGCCCGAGTACAGCTCGTGTGCCGCCACTTCGCCGTTCACGATCCGGCAGAACTCGCACCGCCCGTCGCCACCGGCCCCGCTCACAGCTCCTCCGACGGCTCGTCCGGGGGCTCATCGGCTGCCTTGCCTGGCCGGGCGGTCGGGCCGGTCCCCTCTTCGGTCTCGTGCCCGACCCTCGACGCCTGCCCGCGAGGGTCCGGGTAGAGGTGCTCCAGGGTGCCGGGGACGATCCGGGCGCCCTCTATGAAGGCGTCCACCTCGTGAGCCTGAAGACGGATCACGCGGCCCATCTTGTAGGCAGGTAGCTGCCCTTCGTCGATGAACCTGTAGAGCGTGCGCAGGGTTACACCCAGCCGTGCGCATGCTTCGGGCGTGCCGATCCACTCGATGGGCTCAGTCACGAGGCTGATCTTATCCGTTTATGTCCTGAGCGGAGTTCTCGGTGTTTTTCATTAGATTTAACGCCGCCCTCGCTACCGTCCCGAGAGGGCCGAGATGCGCAGCTGGGCACGGCTGAGCTCGGCCTCGCCACGGGTCGCTTCGATGTAGTGGAAGTCGTTGTCGGGGGCGCTGTAGCAACCCGTCGCCTGCAGGTCCTCGACCCACGAGTAGTAGTCGGCGTCGACCCGGGCCGACAGCGCGGCGTCCTGGGTCAGCAATCCCACGAGCCGGGGACCACCGGAGATCTTGGCCAGGCCGGCCTTGTCGCCCCCGAGCAGCCCGAGCACCGAGAGCTGCCGCTTCTGGGCGGCCGAGATAGTGCCAAGGAGGGCCTGGCGGCGAGCGGTAGCCGGCGGCTGCGTGGCGCAAGCTTGCGACGCCGCCCCCGACGTGGCCTCCTGGGCGGCGGCTACAGCGCCCGCGAGGAGCTTGAAGGCAGTCGTGGGCCCCATCGCTTTCAACGCTCCGGTGTTGGGCAGCGCTTTAGTGGTTTGGCTGGCGGGCCCGGCACCTGGCCCGGTGGGGGGCCGGCGCTGCGAGGC
>DATJMJ010000080.1:0-2953 GCA_035508795.1 Acidimicrobiales bacterium | reverse complement strand
TCGAGGAGTTGGCACGCTCTGCGAGGCCTGTCCTCGTTCGCGTCGCACAGGCCGTGACGGGGCGCCGGGAAGACGCCGAAGACGCCGTCCAGGCTTCACTGGTGAAAGCAATGGCGGCGTGGCCGCGGGTGGAGTCGCAGGAACGTTGGCGCCAGCAGGCTTATGTCCGCCAGATCGTTGTCAACACGTGCCGGTCGGGGTGGCGCAAATGGGGGTCGCGCGTTTGTGTAGGGGATTTGCCGGAAATCGTCCAGCGGCCGTCCACCGACACAGTCGACGACCGTGAGCTCGTGCGGTGCGCGCTGGCACGCCTGCCTGCCAGGCAACGCCAGGTCCTCGTACTGCGCTACTTCGAGGACCTCTCCGAAGCCGAGATCGCAAAGCGGCTCGGCTGTGCTCCCGGGACGGTAAAGAGCTCGGCGGCACGCGCGTTGCGCGCCTTGCGGGACATGCTGCCCGAGTTTGCCCCGCCCGTCGCCGACGTCGTCGAGATCGGCTCGGCGCGCCCGGGCAAAGCCGGTCCCGAACCAGGCAAGTCGAGCGTGGCTTAGCCACCGCTCCCGCCACGACGACAGCGGGGCGGCAAAACTGGCCCCGTGCCCAGGCCGAGCGCGCTAGAGCCACCACAATCGAGGTGGGACTTCCCACGTACGGCCGAAGCCCAGGCGGCGCTTGCCGGTCCAACCGAGGTCGTGGGGACCGGGGCAGACCTCCAACCCGGGACCGTCCTGTCGGCCTACCGTTGCGGCCTGTTCCCGATGCCCGTCGGCAACCGGCTGGCGTGGTGGTCACCCGACCCCCGGGCGATCATCCCGCTTGACGGCCTGGTCGTCAGCCGCTCGCTTCGGCGGTCCTGCCGCCGCTTCGAAGTCACCTTCAGCGCCGCGTTCGACGACGTAATAGCCGCGTGTGCCGACCCGAGCAGGCCGGGGGGCTGGATCACGGGACCGATGCGTTCGGCTTACTCCCTCCTGTACAGCCTCGGCTGGGCGCACAGCGTCGAAGTCTGGGCGCCGGCCGGGGACCTCGCGGGCGGCCTTTACGGTCTCGCGATAGGCGGCTTCTTCGCCGGTGAGTCGATGTTCCACCGCCAACGGGACGCGTCCAAGGTGGCCCTCGTAGCCCTGGTGGGAGCGCTCAGGCGGGAGGGCGCCGGTTTGCTCGACGTCCAATGGCCCACGCCGCACCTGGCCAGCCTGGGAGCTGTCGAGGTGGCACGAGCGTCTTACCTGGAGCTACTTAGGAAAGCGATCGCCCTGCCCCAGGTGCAGCTGGAGGGTTAGCTCGCCCGCCGCTTGGCGGCCAGGGCGCCTGCCCTCGTTACGAGACCGGGCGCCTCCAGACGGGAGCACACCTCTTCGAAGGCGCCGGTCGGACCATGCCATTCGAGGCTGTCGACCGCCTGGTCGCCGGCCGGCAAGAGCCCCCTGTCCACGACACAGGTGGCCAGCTTCTTGAACAGCAACGCGAGCTCGAAACCCTCGCGGAGCACTTGCCGCAGGGTGTCAGCCCGCCTGGGGGAAAGGTCGACAGGCCAGGTCGCCCGGGGCTCTTGCGGCACCGCTTCGATAGAACCGTAACGGGCGAGGACCGCAGTCGCAGCCTTGGGCCCCCAACCGGGGAGCCCTGGGAAACCGTCGGCGCTGTCGCCGACCAGCGCCAGCCAATCTGGCACCGATCCCGGGCCGACGCCGAAGCGAGCCCGTACCGCCGCCTCGTCGACGGTCAGCGATTTGCGCCGGTCGAGGCAAACGACGTGGCGTTCCCGCACGCACTGGCCGAGGTCCTTGTCGGGCGTGCAAATGAGGACCTGCTCGGCCCGGGGGTCCTCGGCGGCAACGGCCGCGGCGGAGGCGAGCGCGTCGTCCGCCTCGAGCTCGGTCATCGGCCACACGGCGAGCCCCATCGACGCGAGCGCTTCCTCGAACAACCCGAACTGTGACAGGAGGTTGGCCGGGACGCCTGCCGAGCTCTTGTAACCCGGCCAGACATCGTTCCTCCAGGACTCGATCACGTGGTCGGTGGCGACGCCCATGTGGGACGCGCCGCCTTCGAGCATCCCGAGCAGCGAACCAAGCACTGCCCTCGTTGCCCCGACCTCCTCGCCGGCCCGGTTTTGATGGGGGGGAGCGCCGTGGTAGTGGCGGAAGAGCTCGTAGGTGCCGTCCACGAGGAACACCTTCACCTTTTAGCGCCCCGAGCTGCTTCGATGTGCACGGCGGGCATGACCTCGCCAGGCTACCTGTGGGGGAAGGTGGGTGGAGAGGGTGGGTGGAGAAATCTCCACCTGCGAACCCGCCTGGGGGTTGATGGCAGGAAAGGGCAGCTGGCGGATACTTTCCTTATGACACTTACCGATTACATCCTCGACCTGGCCCTCATAGGTATCGTGCTGCTGCAAGTACGTGGGCGGCGCCTGAGCTCTCGCTGGCTGATAACGCCCCTGGTGATAGTTGGCTGGGCGGCGAGCCAGTACCTGACAGCGGTCCCGACCGCTGGCAACGACGTCGTGCTCATCGCCGGGTGCGCCCTCGCGGGCGGCCTTCTCGGCGGTTTGTGCGCCCTGTTCACCAAGATGACCACCGGCAACGACGGGGTTCCCATCGCCAAAGCCGGCTGGGTTGCCGCCGCACTATGGGTGCTCGGGGTGGGGGCGCGCTTTGCCTTCCAGCTCTATGCCACTCACGGCGGTGGAGCGTCGATCGCCCACTTCAGCACCTCGCACCACATCACGATGGCGGCCTGGGTGGACGCCCTCCTGCTCATGGCAATCGCAGAAGCCGTCCTGCGGACGGCGATCCTCGCCTCGAGGGGTTACGCCCTCCGCTTCAAGGCCGGTCACCGTCCGGCAGCGCAAACCACCGTTGGCAACACCTGGAGCATGATGGTGCCTGGTGAGCGCCCGTTCTGAATTCCTCGCCGAAATACCTCTGGCGCCTCCCCCGGGCCAGTT
>DATJMJ010000079.1:0-13589 GCA_035508795.1 Acidimicrobiales bacterium | reverse complement strand
GAGGTCCGCCCATCGACCACTAAGCGTGACAGTGGACCGGAGGATGGGGTCAATTTTCGACCGGCGTTAGGGGGTCAGAATTGGACCGGCGTTGACACGTCGGAAGCACATCGGCGTTTGTTGGGCCATCATCAACGCTTTCGTCGAGGCCTACGGCCAGGAAAATGTGGAGTCTTGGGTGCTTGAGGCGTGGGAAGAGGACCACCCTCACAACAAAGCTCGAGGCCAAGGGTCTTCGTGATCAACCCACGGAGAGCTAACGACAGACCGACCGTCAAAGGGAACCGAGGAGGCACCCACCAACGATCGAAGTGGCTAAGCCACGTTCCGGAAACCGTCCATCTGCGTTCCACCAACCTCGACTCGCGAGTCCCCTACCAAGTACCTTTGGGGTTTTCTACCGGCCCCACGTCCCCGGGAGCATGTAGAAAACTTGGTGTAAAACTTGGCGACAAGCGCAAGCCGGTCCTGACAACGGTCTTGGTCCCGCTTTCTGCGCCGCTCAGAGCTTATCTCAGGGCCACCGCCGGCCCTCCCCTCCGGGGCTTGGCCACGCCAGGTGGAGCGCTTCGGCTGAGGTCTGCTTGAGGCTCGGCCCGCGACTTCCCGGTCAGGCGTCCTGTGCTCCCTCGGCCATGCCACGACCGATGCGGGAGCGCCGGGGAGCGCCAGCGTGACGACCAGCCCTTAGCCGAGCCGGTCGAGCAGGTGCCCCTGGGCCCCCATGGAGTGCGCACGCCCGAGCCAGACGACCCTGGTCCTGACCTCGATGACGAACGGCGCGTAGTACCGGCGGAGAAGGACGCTGTCGACGCTGAAGAAGTCCGAGGCCAGGACCAGCTCAGCCTGGGCGTGCAGGAACCGGTAGAGGAACGACAGGGCCATCGTCGAGAAGCTTGGACCCTACAGGCTTTGCGCGCCGTCCTTCAGCCTAGGACCCGTTGTTGACATTGAGCACACGCTCTCGTGATACGGGGCCGCATATCGTCGGCATATCGAAAACCCAATACGTCCTGGCAACATCACGCTGTCTTGACTAGAGGTATATGACCTACAGCGAGCAGCGGCTCGCTTTCCCCGGGACACCAGGGACAACAGCACCATGAGGCGGTACCGGAATGGGAATGGGTGACAAGCCTTGGCGCCGGCACGCCGCCGGCCGGGTCGAGCCCCAGGGAGGATTGATGCACGCACCGCTGCTTGGGGTGACCGCCGCAGTCACCTTGGGAGTGGCGGTCGCCGCCTGCTCGGGGCCGAAGTCGCCGGCGGTCCCCACCGCCGGCTCGCAGACGACCGCTACCGCCGCCCCGGCAGGAGGAGCGAGTTCGTCAGCGCGCAATCCCCTTGCCGAAGCTGAGGCGTACTCGCGGTGCATGCGCAGCCATAGCGTGCCAAGTTTCCCCGACCCGGTGCTGACCCCCAGCGGGCACTACGGGTACAGGACTACCGGGATCGACCCGCACTCGGCTGCCTTCAAAAGGGCTTTACAGGCGTGCAGGACGCTCCCCTCACCGTGGTGGCAGCCTGCCGGCCAGCAGCTCTCCCCCGCTCAACAGCAGGCGTGGTTGAGCTGGGCCGAGTGCATCCGCGCCCACGGGGTGCCGAACTTCCCCGACCCGACATTTTCGGGCCAAGCGGTCCAGATCTCCGGCCCAGGGGGGTCAAGCTCCCCGCAGCTGCAGTCGGCGATGGATACCTGCAAGTCGCAGGTGCCGTCCGCTGGTGGCCTTGGCGGGTGACAGGCGTTGCCGCTAAGGGCAAAGGCCCCGCCGAGGTCATCCCTCGGGTGCGTGCATCGGGAGCGCCAGGGTGAGGGTCTTGGTCGTTGAGGACTGCCGCCGCCTCGCCGACCTCGTGGCCGAGGGCCTCTCAGACCAGGCCATAGCCGCCGACGTGGCCTGCGACGGCATCGAAGCGGCCGGCAAGCTCGCTGTGACCGCCTACGACGTGGTCGTGCTGGAGCGCGCCGTACCAGGCGTCCCAGGCGACACCCTGTGCCGGATGATCAGCGGCTCCAACGGGCGCGCCATGGTGCTCCTTCTGAGCGCTGCTCCTTCGCCGGAAGAGCGGGTGGACGGGCTCGGCCTCGGTGCTGACGACTATATGGCGAAACCGTTCCATTTCCCCGAGCTGGTTATGCGGGTGCGAGCCCTGGCGTGTCGCCGCCCGCGAGCCATGCCGAGGGTCCTTCGCGTCGGCGAAACGCCCAGTGCCAAACCAACCTCGGGCCGCTGGCTGAGGCATCCCACGTGTCGCGGCTTTCCGTGGACCGGTACTCCCGCAAGGTCCGGTGCGCTGGCCAGACGGACCTCACCGATGGTCAAAGCCTGCGCCCACATGAGCAGAGCGCACGCCGGTCCCACAGACCTCGGCTAGTCCTGGCGGGGCCGTGCCGCGGTTCCCCTGGTCGTCACCTACCGGATCCGGGTGGCGCGGTCGGTAGGTGCACCGTGACGTAGAGCCCCCCGGCCGCCCGGGGGGTGAGAGTCAGCGCCCCATTGTGTGCTTGGGTGATGCTTTTCACGATTGCCAGGCCGAGGCCGGTGCCGGCGTGGTCGGTGCGCACGCGTTCGTTGCCGCGAACAAACGGCTCGACAAGCCCGGGGACCAACTGTGGAGCGAGCTTGTCACCGGTGTTCTCCACAGTGAGCACCACAGTTTCGGAGTGAAGGCTGGTCGTGACCCATACGGTGCCCTGTTCAGGCAGGTTGTGGACGATCGCGTTGTGCACGAGGTTGGTGCTCAATTGCAACAGGAGCGCCTCTGAGCCGACGGCGGGGGTCAACTCGCCGCAGGTCTCGATGGTGACGCCGTATTTGTCTGCGAGAGGGAGGAGCGTTTCAGTGGCTTCCTCGACGATGAGCGACAGGTCGACCTGCTCTGGGGTGAAGGACCGCAGGTCGGCCCGACTGAGCAGGAGCAGTGCTTCAGTGAGGTCGATCGCTCGGGTGTTGACAACATGGAGTCGCTCGACTAGCTCGCCGGTGTCGTGTCCCGGGTCCTTACGGGCCACGTCGAGAAGGGTCTGCGTGATGGCGAGTGGCGTGCGGAGTTGATGAGAGGCGTTAGCGGCGAACCTCTGCTGTTCGGCCATGTTGGCTTCGAGCCGGCCGAGCATTGTGTCGAAGGCGTCGGCGAGCTCGCGGAACTCGTCTTTGCGGCCCTTTAGCAGAACCCGGTGGGAGAGCGACCCGCTCGCGGCGATGCGTGTGGCGTCGGTGATCCGGGCCAGTGGAGCGAGCATGCGCCCGGCGAGGGCCCACCCTCCCAGGAGACCGAACACCAGCAGCAACGCCAATACCGCGGCTGCCCTCGGGGCGAAAACATGCAGGAGGTTGGACCGGACGGGGAAAACACCATGAACGATCGGGGTGCTGATCAAAGCACGCTCGGGGACATAACGCAGGAGGAACAGCCACACGGCGGCGACCAGCAAGGCGGCTGCGAGCATGATGAAACCTGCGTAGCTGAAAGTCAGTTTGAGGCGGACGCTCAGACCGGAGGCTCTATCCACGGTCTCCTCCGTCATGGCTTGTGCATGGTTCGGTGCTGATGCGGTACCCGACGCCAGGCGCGGTGGCGATAACCCAGGGCTCGCCGAGGCGTTTGCGCAATGCCGAGACCGTGATGCGCACGGCGTTGGTGAACGGGTCGGCGTTCTCGTCCCAGGCCCGTTCCAGTAGCTCCTCGGCGCTGACCACACCGCCTTCGGCCGCGACGAGGACTTCGAGCACGGCGAACTGCTTCCGGGTGAGGGCGACGTAACGGCCGTCGCGGTAGACCTCACGGCGGAACGGGTCTAGGCGCAGGCCTGCGATCTCTCGCACGGGGGGCCTGTTGTGGGAGCGTCTTCGGTCCAATGCTCGGAGGCGAAGCACGAGCTCTCGGAGCTCGAAGGGCTTGGTGAGGTAGTCGTCGGCGCCCAGCCCGAACCCGGAGGCTTTGTCGTCCAGCTGGTCAGCCGCGGTGAGCATGAGGATGGGCATCCCGCTGCCAGAGGCGACGATGCGCCTGACGATCTCGTCGCCCGAGGGCCCGGGGATGTCACGGTCCAGTACGGCGATGTCGTAGGCGTTGACGCTCAGCATTTCCACGGCGGTGTCGCCGTCACCGGCGATGTCGGCGGCGATCGCTTCCAGGCGTAGGCCATCGCGGACCCCTTCCGCCATGTAGGGCTCGTCCTCGACGATCAGCACACGCACACTCTGGTGATGCTACGCGCCGGTGCATATTGCCGGGGTATCGAAAACCACATATGTGCTGGCAACACCGACCCTGTATGGTCCGAAAACCCGCTTATATGCTCGTGCGGGTCCTCGCTCGAAGCCGTAGCCCCCAGATTGGGCGATATTGGCACGTCGCCCGACTTCGCTACACCGACGCAGCCGGCGGTCGGCCGATGGGATGTCCCTGACCGTGCCGAGGGACAGGGCCTCTGTCTCAAGCAGCGCGCTGGTACTCGTCGATGATGCCCCCGAGGACGTCCTTGTAACGGACCGTCCCGCCGTAACCCTGCTCAGTGCTGGGGACGGCGGAGCTGCCCGGGCGCGCCGTTCCAGTTTGCAAAGCCGGACAACGGCAAGCCAACCGAAGCGTCCTAGAGGGCAGCCTTTAGTAACGGGCTTTGGGCGTGGACAAAAGTGGACAGGGTAGACAGGAGTAGACCGCACCGCTGCTCGACTGAGCGACTGAGCGACTGAGCGACTGAGCGACTGAGCGACTGAGCGACTGATCGAGCTGCCACTGTGGAGCGTGGGGACTTTGGCGTTTTGGACCTTGCCCCGAGGTGCTCCCGTGCTCCAGCTCGGAGGGTTTTGCGTGCTCCCCACGAACGACGAACTTACGACCGACCACAGGAAGAGGGCAGAGAGAGGACCCCACCCCCACGCGTTCCGTGAATCCCAAAAAGCGTGTCCCCAGGGCAGCACCGTCGTGGTTTTCTACCGGCCCTACGTCCCCGCGTCCCCGGGAGCATGTAGAAAACTTGGTGTAAAACTCGGCGACAAGCGCAAGCCGGTCCTGAAAACGGTCTTGGTCCCGCTTTCTGCGCCGCTCAGAGCTTATCTCAGCGCCGCCGCCGGCCCTCCCCTCCGGGGCTTGGCCACGCCAGGTGGAGCGCTTCGGCTGAGGTCTGCTCGAGGCCCGGCCCGCGACTTCCCGGTCAGGCGGCCTGTGCTCCCTCGGCCGAAGCACGACCGGGGCGGGACCGCCGGCGGGCGATGGCGCAAGGGCCGTACTGTGGCCGGGGATGAGACCGCGTATCGGCATTACTAGTGCACCCATGTCCCACGAAGGACGCCCCGCCGAGCGACTCGAACGCGGGTACACCAATGCCGTCCTCGCCGCCGGGGCCGTCCCCCTGGTGCTTCCCTCCCTGGGACCGCCCGATGCCGAAGAGGTGATGTCCGTCCTCGACGGCCTACTCCTCTCCGGGGGCGGCGACGTGGCCGCGTCATGGTACGGGCAAGTACGCGCGCCCGAGGCCTACGGAGTCGACACGTGCCGTGACGCCTGGGAGGTGGCGTTGGTGCGCACCGCCCGGGCGACTGGGGTGCCGGTTCTCGGCGTGTGCCGAGGCGCCCAGGTGGTCAATGTGGCCGCCGGAGGAACTCTGGTCCAGCACTTGCCAGCCATTACCGACCATCCCCACCGGGAGTACGAGCGGGACCGCGAGCTGGTGCACACGGTGGACGTCGACCCCGACAGCGTTTTGGCGCGGGTCACCGGGCAGCGGTCCTTCGGGGTGAACAGCCTCCACCACCAGGCGATCGCCGAGGTAGGGCCGAGCTTACGAGCCGTAGCCTGGGCCCCGGACGGGATCATCGAGGCGGTGGAGAGCAGGCGCGACCATGAACCGCTCCTTGCGGTCCAGTGGCACCCGGAGCTGCTGGCCGATCAAGTCCCCCATGGCTTGCTTTTCACCTGGTTGGCACGGGCCGCCGCCGATCACCGGGGGGCAATGGCGTCGGCACGCGCTCAGAGCTGAGAGGACTGAGCGAACCCACGGGAGGCAACCGGCCCGCCCGGCGCCACGGACCGGCTTAGTATGCCAACCGGTCGGCCCACACCGTCATCGCCTCTAGGACCGGCGCCCCGTAGGTGGTCACCATGGCGACATCGAGCGCGTCGCGGCCTCGCCCGATGACCACCCGGCCGGCGCGAGGGACGTTGTTGCGGGGGTCGAAGGTCCACCAGCGGTCCTCGAGATAAGCCTCGAACCAGGCGCAGAAATCCATCGGCCCGGGGGGCGGGACGACATCAATGTCGGGCAGGTAGCCGAACACGTAGCGCGCCGGGATGTTGAGGCTGCGGCACAGGGTAATGCCCAACTGGGCAAAGTCCCGGCAAACTCCGGTGCGGCTTTTCCATACGTCCAGCGCCGAGGTCATCGGGCCGCTGCTGCCCATCTGGAAACGAATGTTCTCGTGCACCCAGTCGCATACGGCAACGACACGGTCCCAACCCGGCTTGGTCGCGCCGAAGAGGTCCCAGGCCTCGCCCACGAGGACATCGGACAGGCAGAAACGGCTGGGGAGCAAAAAAACCATTGCCTCGTCCGGCAGGAATTCGATGGGGACCTGGCCGGCCTCGGGTTCGGCGTCATCTTTGGCGCCGGAGACCTCGACATTGGCGTCATAGCGGAGGACCGTGCGGCCCGCGGGCAGCGTCAAGCGGTCGCAGATGTTGCCGTACAAGTCGTGGTACGAGGTCCACGGCAGCGGCGGCGACGGTCCCCAGGACTCAAAAGCCAAGCTTTGCGCCCGGTCAGCACGTGGCCTCACCTGCCATACAGTCGGGGTGGGGCCGATGGAGTTGTATTCGAACTGGCAACCCACCTTGACCAGCATGGACCTCTACCCCTCTACCGTCGCCACATCAACGGACACGTGCAATTCGCTCCTCTTGCTCTCTGTGTAGAGGACACCCTTTAGCGGCGACACATCGCTGTAATCGCGGCCGAAGGCATTGGTGACATAACGGTCCGAGACGAACTGGTCGTTGGTAGGGTCGAAATCTACCCAGCCGGCATCGGGTACGAACACCGATGGCCAGGCATGGGACACGTCGGCGCCGACGAGCCGGTTGGTGGGGACAGCCGGCGAAGTATCGAGGTAACCGCTCACATACCGGGCCGCCAGCCCGAGCGAACGAAGGCAGCCGATCGCTAAGTGGGCGAAGTCCTGGCACACGCCCCGCCGGTGTTCTAGGAGCTCGGTGAGCGAAGTCCGCACCGACGTCGCGCCCGGTTTGTAGGCAAAGTCGCCATGGATACGTGACATGAGGTCAGCCACGGCCTCGATGAGCGACCGGTCGGCCGGAAAGCTCGGCGCCGTGTAGTCAGCGACGGCGGCCGAGATCTCGACCTTGGGCGAACCCAGGAGGAAGCCACGAGCGTCAAAGGCGTCTGGGGAAGGGTCCGATTGGAGCCGGTCCCGCGCCATCTCCCACGGCTGGTCCACCGCAAGGGGGACCGGTGCCGGCCGCTCCACCTCGACCAAGCTCTCGGCCGTGACCGACAGCCGGGTGTGCGGCTCCAGGACGGCGTAGTACGCGACCCGGTTGCCGTAGAAATCGGCCCGTTGGAAGTAGTCGCAGGGTTCGGGGTCTATTGTCACCAGGGAGGAACGGCATACTTGGCCGGGTACGTCGCGGGGCAGCAGGTACACCTCGCCGTAGCTTGCCGACACCGCCGACTCGTAGCGGTACTCCGTCCGGTGAACTACCCGGTAAGTCATCGCTGGTAAGTCAAGACTGGTACGTCACGGTCGGCGGAGGGTCACGAACCGAGCAGCGAGCGCTGAGGCAGGAGGTGGACGAAGTGGTCCTCGTCGATGGCTTCGGCGGCCCGGTAGAACAGCTTCCTTAGACGGCTCAGGAGGTCATCCAGCTCGGGATGGGTGCCGTCGGGATGGGACTGGGCCAGCAACGCTGTGTCAGCGACCCGTAGTGTGGTAGAAGCTTCCAGCACCAGCCGCTCCGGCTCGCTCAAGCGGGAGCGCTTGTCAACCCTGGGCATGAGGTGCACGTCGGCGGCTAGCTCGTCGAGCTGGTGGGCAACGGAGCGGGGGTTGTCCTGGTCGGACAGGAGCAGGTCGAGGAGTGTCTCGAGTTGCGCCTGGGAGCGGTACCGGCGGCGGTAGGTGATGATGCTCTCGGCGGCAATGAGCACCGATTCCAGTAGCAAGCTGTCGGTCGCTGTACTGCGCTCGATGGTAATAGTGGCCTGCAGGAGGGCGAGCAGTTGTTGGCCGCGTTCGAGGCGTCGCCCGGCGTCCATAAAACGCCAACCGGGGTCTCGTTCCATGCCCTCGCCGAACATGCCCGACAAGGCGAGCAAGCCCTGCACGATCCGGCCCAGGGTGTGCTGCACAACCGTCAGGTGGTCGGGATCCGAGGTGCGGAGATCTTCTATCTGGCGCTCCAGGGCCCCGACAGCCATCCACGTGTCGCCCGACAGCTGGTCTCGCACCGCCTGGGCCGCGGCCGAGAGGTGGCGCACCGCGTGCGCGAGAGTACCGGGGCGTTTGTCATCGACCACCAGGGCAAATAGTTCTGCCCCGGGGGCGGCCAGATGTGACGCGGCGCCCTGGCCGACGAAGCCCGGGTAGGTTGCGCTCACCTGTGTGAGGGCGGTGAGCAGCACTCTGAGGCATTCGGTACCCGCCGGGTTGGCACCGTGCTGGAAGTCGTTGCGCCGGTCGTGCGCCGCCCGTACCAGGCGGGCCATAGCTTCTGCGCGCTCGGCATAGCGGCCCATCCAGAAAAGGTTCTCGGCCGCCCTCGAGGACATGGACGCGGCCGGGTCGATCGCGGCCACCGGAGGGCCGGGCACCAACCAGAAGCCCGAGAGCTTCTCTGGTTCCGAGGCCAGGACCCAGGTGTCCTTACTTATGGCGCCGGCCTGGTTGGAGATGCGCGGCCGGTGCACCCCGCGCCCGTCGCAAGCGCCCCCGTCCGCGCCGGCGGCCACCCGGGTCAACCCGCCGGGCATGACAGCGTAGGAATCCTGGCGGGCGACGGCAAAGGTCCGCAGTACGATTTGGCGGGCTTCTAGCCCGGACGGGGTGAGCGTAGGTGCTGAGGCCGGCTCGAGGGCTTCCTGGCCGACCCACGACCCGGGCTGCGCCTCGATGCAGCGTGCCAGCTCTTCTTGGCCCTGGCGGCTGAGCTCGGAGGGGAACACAGCGGTGGGGCCCGCCCCCCGGACGACTGGTTTGACCACCAGGCTGCTCAGGCGGGCCAGGACATGGCGCCGGCTCTGCTCTTCCCCGCACCACCATGTGGGGACCGACGGCAGCACGAGCTGCTCGCCGAGCAGGTACTCGGCGAGCCGCGGGAGGTACGGCAACAGGCCGGGGTTCTCGAGCACGCCGCTGCCCAGGGTATTGACGACAGAAACGGCGCCCAAGCGACATGCCTCCACGAGCCCCGGCACCCCGAGGCGCGAGTCGCCCCGCAGTTCGAGGGGGTCGCACCACCACGCCTCGGTCCGGCGCAGGACGACGTCGACGCGTTCGAGGCGGTGGAGCGAACGCATCCACAGGCGGCCGTCGCGCACGGTCAGGTCGCTGGCCTCGACCAGCGGGTAGCCCAGGTGTGAGGCGAGGTAGGCGTGCTCGAAGGCGGTTTCGCTCCACGGGCCGGGGCTGAGCAGCACGATCCGGGGGTCCTCGGTGCCCGGCGGCGCCACGCCTTGGAGCGAAGCCCGGAGCGCCCGGAAAAAGGGGGCCAGGCGATGAACCTGGCAATCGCGGTAGAGGCTCGGTAAGACCCGGGAGACCACGACCCGGTTCTCGAGGGCATAGCCAGCCCCAGAGGGGGCCTCAGTGCGGTCGGCCAGCACCGTACAGCGCCCGGAGGGATCGCGGACCAGGTCCATGGCCATCGTGAACAGTTGCTGGGTGCCGGGTAGGCGGACCTGGTCGCACTGCCGTAGGAAGGCGCGGTGACCGAGCACCAGTTCGGCAGGGAGCAGCCCGCGCCGCAGCAACTGGCGCGGGCCGTACAGGTCGGTGAGTACCAAGTTGAAGAGTTCCGCCCGCTGTACAACGCCGTGCTCGACCCCCGCCCATTCGTCACTGGCCAGCAGCACCGGGACGGGGTCGAGGGGCCACGGGGCAACGAAGGGGGCGGGAGCGTCGCTGGGCAGGTCACCGGAGTAGACGTTGTAAGTAACGCCGTCGTCGTCGAGCAAGCGGCGAGCCTCGGCCTTCCGGTACAACAACTCGTCGAGGCCCAGGTCGGCAATGGCCCGGCTGGCGTGGGCCCAATGTTCCCGGATCCGCCCGTCGGTAGCGAGCATCTCGTCGTAAGCACCGGGCGCGCCCCGATAGGAGGCCAGTAGGTCGGGGGAAGGGGCGATAGTCATGAGGCGGCTGTCACTTCGTTGGCTCTCAGTTAGCAGTTGGGCGCCAGCTGCTCACGCGGGCTGGAGCACCCTTATGGTCGAGGGCTCCAACTCGAAGTAGGTGTTCACCAGCACTTCATGCAGCCGGGCCAGGCCCTGTTGGAGCCGGTCGACATACTCGTGCAGGGCCGCGGCGGATTTCTTGCCCTCACCCAGTGAGCTCAGATCCGTCTGTTCGAGCACCTGCTGCACGTCGGCGCAGCCAGCCATGGGGTCGTTGTGGCGGCAAACTTCGAGCAAGGCGCGTGAGATCTCGATCAAGCAGTGCTCGACCGAGCGGGGGAACTGCGGGTCCCGCAGCAGGAACGCCAGCGCGGCGGGCCCCGTGACCATAGGCCCGGCAATCCGTCGGAACATCTGGTGAGCGCTGAGCGAGCGCAGCATTCCTGTCCACATCAGCTCGGCAAAGGGGCCGGCGCCAGCGGGCTGAGCGACCAGGGTGCCGGCCTGGATGTCCAGGACCCGCGTCGTCATGTCGGCTCGCTCCAGGCCGCGGCCGATCTCGAAGAAAGCGTAAGTGTCGTCGTGGCTCATGGTCCCATCGAGCAGCCCCGCGAAGAGCCGGCACTGGCTGATGAACCGCGATGTCCACGCAAGTCGGGTACGGCGGCCCACCGCCTCGAGCCGCGTCTCGGCCGCCCACACATGAAGCTGGTTCAGCACCCCCCAGGCCTCGCTGGGCAAGATGGCCTGGGTCACCCGCAGGTTGGCGTGCGCCTGCTTAACGGACGAGATGATGGACCCCGGGTTCTCCGCGCTGGCGGTCAGGAAGTGGACCACCTTCTCCTCGCTCACCCGGGTGTGGCGGAGGCCGAAAGCATCCCGGCTACCGCTGACCGCCAGGAGCGGCGCCCAGCCCATGCCCGCCGCCTTGGGCAGGTCCAGGAAAAGCTCGGTGTGGACGTTCACCAGCCTCGCCGTCGCCTCCGCCCGCTCGAGGTAGCGGGCCGCCCAATAGACCGATTCCGCAACCCTTGACAAAAGCACCGGGCCCTCCCCGTTCACCACTTCGACTGGCTCTGCGCCTGTGACTGGCCCGGCGCCGGTACGACCGTGGGGTCGATGACCCAGGTGTCCTTGCTGCCCCCACCCTGGGAACTATTCACGACCAGCGAGCCCTGCTTCATCGCGACCCGGGTGAGGCCTCCCTGGGTCACGTACGGATGTTGGCCGACGAGGACGAAGGGGCGCAGGTCTAGGTGCCGGGGCACCACCTTCCCGTCGCACAGGGTTGGCGCAGTGGAGAGCTGCACGATGGGCTGGGCCACATAGTCGCGGGGGCGGGCCTCCACCAGCCGGCGAATCTTTTCCTTGGCCACCTTGGTTGCCCTCGAACCTATGAAGACACCATAACCACCCGATTCGTTGGCCGGCTTCACCACCATCTCGTCGAGATGGGAAAGGACGTAACGGCGATGGTCCTCGAGGTGGCACAACCAGGTCGGCACGTTCGGGATAATCGGTTCCTCGTCCAGGTAGTAACGGATGAGCGCCGGCACGTAGGCGTAGACGACCTTGTCATCGGCTACTCCCGCCCCCGGTGCATTGGCGATGCCGACCTTGCCAGCCCGCCACGCCCGCATCAGCCCGGGCACGCCAAGCGCAGAATCGGGGCGGAACACCTCGGGGTCGAGGAAGAGGTCGTCCACTCGACGGTAGATCACGTCGACCCGGACGAGGCCGCCGATCGTCCGCATGTACACACAGTCATCCCCGTCGACGACCAGGTCCTTGCCCTCGACGAGATGGGCACCCATCTGCTGGGCCAGGAAGGCGTGCTCGAAGTAAGCCGAGTTGAAGATGCCCGGCGTCAGCACGGCGATAACCGGCGGCTCCCCGGGTCGCGGCGACAGCGCGGCCAGGAGACCTCCCAGCTTGTTGGTGTAATCGTCGACTGGCTGGATGTCCAGGTCGCGGAACAGGTCGGCGAAGACGCGTTTGGTCACCAGGCGGTTCTCGAGCATGTACGAGACGCCCGACGGTACCCGCAGGTTGTCCTCGAGCACGTACATCGTCCCGTCGACATCCCGCACCAGGTCACTGCCGCAGATGTGGGCCCATACACCTTGCGGCGGGCGGGCGCTCTGGCACTGGGGACGGAAATTCACCGACGAAGCTACCAGCCCGGCCGGGAACACCCCGTCGGCCAAAACGCGGGCGTCACCGTACAAGGCACCGATGAAGAGGTTGAGGACGGTGAGCCGCTGGACGAGCCCGAGCGAGATGCGTTCCCATTCCTGGGTCGATATCACCCGCGGGATCACGTCGAAGGGCCACGCCTTGTCGATGTTGGAGGCCTCGGTGTACACCGTGAACGTGATGCCCATGGCCCGCACCGCCAGTTCTGCCGCCTCCTGCCGCGCCGCCAGCCGGTCCCCCAGGGCGGCCAGGTAGCTTACGACCCCGTCGCAGGCCGGGCGGGGCTGACCGTCGGCCAGCAGCTCGTCCCAGCAACCCGGGCTCTGGTAGCCCTCCCACATGGTGGGCTCGGGACGCGACAGGGACTGGGAGCTGCGCATACTCATCAAGCGTACGGCCCGAGAGCCGGCCGCCCGGATGCATAGGACCGCTTCTAGGGGGCTCCGACGCCGAAGCAATGTCTCACGGGACGGCGTCAAGGTGCCAGGTCCTGTCATGGGTGGAGAAACCTGATATCGATGCTGTCGGGTATTGCGCAAGACATTTTCTCAGTTCACAGCAGGCGAATACGCCTCCAGTCTGGCTGCGTCCTGTGGCGGTGCTGCAAAGCGAGCACAGCGGCGTAGTTGCGTTGCCAGCCAAAGGTGCTGTCCGCGTTACGAGTTCATGAACTCTTTTCCGGCGGCACGTCGTACCGTCGCGCACATGCCACGCCAATCAGGCACGTGCAAGGGAACAGAATTGGTGGTACGCCCCGCTCGTTGGCGGTTGCTCAAGTGGAACGGCGGTCCTCAGCCTGCACTCTGTCCTACGAGGGGCGGGGGTGGGAACGGCTGACAGGCCTTCAGTGCGGCGTAGTACCGCGGCCCACCGTTGTCCTGAAGTGAACGCGGGATCGTGATCCCGCCGTTGCTGTCGGGGTCCGGGAAGTTGGTGATGCCGTGCTTTTGCATGCACCTGGAGAACCTCAGCGCCTGCGCCACAATCCGCTGCGTTTGCTTCTGCGCCGCTGAGACATCAGCGCTACACGCGATGTTGCACA